>DATGKW010000228.1:0-13026 GCA_035294465.1 Ktedonobacteraceae bacterium
GGGTTATCCTGTGAAGAATTCTCTTCTTCTGATATTATGGAAGATAGCCTCCGACGAGAAGTTTGACCAGTGCTGAACGAGCTATCCGGGTGATATGTCGAAAGTAATGGGTACGCCACACGCAACACCCAGCGTTTTAGCCGCGTTGCCGTTACGCACAGCGATCCCCACATAGCCTGAGCTGTCCCCATAGATGAACGCCTGGCCATTTTCCGCGCCCTCCGCGAAAAAGCGGCGACGCTGCTCCACGCGCATCCCCTGCTCAGGAAAAGTGATACACGCCTGCTCAGCAGTAAACAGGTCAGGCACCATACTCAGCGGGATACCCGTAATCAGATTGCCGAAGCGATCGATATGAACAATATGCGCCTCAATTGCGCTGCCATGCCAGGTCGCGGTGACGGTAGAGAGTCGAACAAGATTGGCCGGGTCGAGAGACGGTCCCAATTTGGAGAAAACGTCTCCAGCCCCACTCGCTAGATAAGCTGCAGCCGGGGCGAAGATATCCCGCCCATGAAAAGTTGAGCTCACTTGAGACAGGCGATAGGCCGGATTGGCAAGCTCGACCGCCCCGTGAAGCGCCGGTTCATTAAGTATATAACTGAACAGGCCGTTGTCTGGTCCAACAAAGAACCAGTCTCCCGCGTGGAGAGCAATAGCACTTCGATCACTGCCGACACCAGGATCAACCACGCAGAGAAAGGCCGTCATAGCCGGAAAATAGCGATAGGTACTGGCCAGAATCCAGGCTGCCTCCCCGATATGCTGTGGAGCAATCTCATGCGTAATATCAATCATCTGCGCATCAGGCGTGATCCCTGCAATAACTCCCTTCATGATGCCAATATAGCCATCACCGAGCCCAAAATCGGTGAGCAGCGCCACCACAGGACGCGAAGAAGACGCTTTCATACCAGTTTTCCACCTTTCCAGAGAGATAAGCAAGGCTCCCGCTTGCTCATAAAGAAGTGCGATTGTACCTCTCTGGAAAGATATCCTACCCCGGTCTATTTTGACAAGATCTGTTTGGGGCAGAAAAAGAATAGCAATAGGTACTATTGCTATTTTTCCCTGGCGTTGTGTGCTATACTAGGCGTCGATATCAATAGAAATTGAGAGTAGCTACGGCCTACCGAACACGTCAGGGCCGGACGGAGACGAGTAACGAGGAGGAAATCCATCGCAGAGTGTGGAAAAAGTGGGATCATTTGCCTCCTTCCTGGCTGTGCCTGCTATGAGCCGTGGTAAGTGCGAGCATATAGAGCAAGATGGAGTGCTGGTATGAATGTTAACAGTGGCGGACCTCATATTCTTCTTTTTGAACGAGATCAACAACTCACAGCGCTGCTCTCAAGCGAGCTTACTTTGGCTGGCTACGAGGTTCATACAGCTCGCACAGCGGTTGAAGTCTTTGATGCAATCGCACGTTTCCCTGTCCGGCTGGTAATGGTAAACCTGGCGCAGGCGCAGGCTAGCCGGCGCGAATTCTGGGTAGCCCTGGATGCCCAGCGGCGGGGTCGCGGCGTACAGGTCTTCACATTCCGTTGCACAAATGTGGGGGGCTATGGACCAGATGATCCCGACGAGCGAATAGACACGGTTCTGACTGACCTGGAGGTTGATGGTATGCTTGGTATCGTGAAGCTGGTAGATGCTGTGCGCGCTCGTGTCCCTGGTTCGGTGGCAACGACCAGTTCTCCTCCGTCTTCACGCCCGGCGCAGGTTCCCACAGCAAACATGCAGGAAGATTTGTACAGACAGGGGAGTGGCCGATTTATCGAGATGCCTCAGCCATATCAAGCTTCTCCCGCGTATCAGGCTTCTCCTGCCTATCCACCGCAGATATACTCGCCAGCGCCTATGCAGGCCATGCCGCAAGCTCCTATACCACCTAACTCACAACGTATGCAGGCCATGCCGCAAGCTCCCATACCACCTAACTCACAACGTATGCAGGCCATACCGCAAGCTCCTATGCCTCCCAGTTCACAACATATGCAAGCGACGCTCCATCCCCTCCCGCAGGAATTACCTTCACCTGCCCCACCGGCCCGCCCTCCTGAGCCACCGCGTTCGGGCCTTTCAACGTTTACCGACAAGATTCGTGCGGTGATTTATCCAAGTAGCCGCAGTTTTTCATCTACCCCCGAGGCCGGCGGTCCGTTGCGTAATCCGGCTCCCCAAGCTCAGAATACTGCTCAGTATCAGAGCCCGGATGTTCAGCCGCTCCCGCAGGCAAGCCAGCGTTTCGCAGAGGCTGATTATTCCCAGGCACAAATCAATCGAGAAGAGATCATGTATCAACCTGCGCACAATCCCCAGGTTCCCGCTCAGGCGTACCCGGCCTATACCAATCCCGCTCCGGGCGCGGGAGGGTATTCCACAAACGGGGAATCGGGCCTTGACCAGCTTTCGCGCATGCTACGCGAGAATCAACTTGCGCAACAAAATACAATGATGAATGGAAATATGCAGAACACTTCTTTTCAAACAGGATTAAACATAGAGCAGCAGGAGCTGCAGGATATCCGCTCCCAGGTTATACAGGCGGCTCGTCTGGACGAAGCATACGGGCGGGCAGGCACACCTCAACCCCGCACGGCTGAGCCTTCGAGCATGGGAAACCAGCTGCGCGCCTCGCCCATTCAGGACCTACCCTTCGACCTCGAGATGGCAAGCCGCAGGAGCATAACTAGCGAAGCGTTGGCACAGCAGCAGGAGGGTTCCAACCGTTCGGCCATGACGACCCTGCAACCAACCCAGGCCATTTCGCCGGCCCAGGCGGCGCAACCGGCAACGTTTGCTTCCGAGCAGGCATTCTCTGCCGAGAATGGTGCGTCCCCGGCAGATCTTTCACCGGCGCGCCCTGCCTCTTCGCCAGAGACACCGGCCTCAGCTGCAAGCAGATCTCAGGTCAGGCCGCTCTCACCCGTCTACGAAGCTTCGCCGCAAGTCGTTCTTCCCGCCAGGCAGTCTTCTGGCTCTTTGAATGGGGATGGGAGCGCGGTGCAGCCAGGCCAGGGGCAAACCGGCTCGCAACCAGTTGCCGGGCGTCGTCCTCCTGAAGTAAGAACAAGCGACGACATGCTGCTTGACATCGTAAAAAGCCTGCCGCCTATGACTCCTGCTCCTCAACCGCCGCAGCCACAGCCGCAGGTCTTAAATGGCCGCGCTACCCGTTCACTCGGAAGCGTTCTGCTGGAAGGGCACCTGGTGCCCCAGGAGCGTTTGCAAGTAGCTCAGCACGTTCAGCGTATGTTGCGCGGCGTTGACCTCAACTATCAGCTCGGCGAGATCTTGCTCATGTTCAAGCTGCTCACCCCAGATCAACTGCTGGCAGCCAGCCTGCTCAGCTACGGCATGATCTCTACGCTACAGATCAGCGCTCTTGGTCGCATCCGTCAGGAGTTGCACGCTATGGGTCTGGAATACGATCTGGAAAGTCTGCTGGTCCTCTTCCGTATTCTCACACCTGAGCAACTACGCGAGGTGCGCGCGAGCTGGTCCAGTTGAGAAGGATGAAAATATCGTAATGATTGGAGGAAAAGCAGCTCAACGCTCATACTTCTCCCTCCACGCGCTCGATCTTTGCTCCAAGCTCTTGCAACTTTAGATGGAGATTTTCGTAGCCGCGCTCGATATGTTCGATACCGAAGGCGCGTGAGGTGCCATGAGCGCAGAGGGCGGCCAGAATATAAGAGCAGCCAGCGCGGATATCCGGAATGTCTAACGTAGTGCCATGCAGCGGCGTAGGCCCGCGCACGACACAACTATGAACGTACTGTTTCTCACGGAAACGGCAGGGAATTTCACCCAGGCACTTGGTGTAAAGCCCGATATGAGCCCCCATCTCGGTGAGAGAGCTAGTGTAGCCAAAACGATCTTCGTAGATGGTCTCATGCACGACCGACATGCCATCGGCCTGAGTCAGCAGGACCGTAAAAGGCTGCTGCCAGTCCGTCATAAAGCCTGGGTGTACATCGGTCTCCAGGGCGATGGGCACTGGCGGGCGATCATCGCCGATAAAGCGGATGCCTTCATCATCGATCTCGAAGCTCAGGCGCATTTTAGAGAGCGTGTTTAAAAAGGTCAGGAGCGTATCTTGCTGCGCTCCTTGCAAATAGACATCGCCTTTCGTGAGATAGGCAGCGATAGCCAGCGAAACGGCTTCGTTACGGTCGCTCAGCAGTGTATGACTGGCTCCACGCAGCCGATCAACGCCCTCGATCACGATGCGCCGGTCAACTTTAATTTCAATGATCGCCCCCATTTTTTGCAGAAGCTTGATTAGATCAGTAATCTCCGGCTCCATGGCCGCGTTTTCAATCACAGTGACGCCCTTTGCGAGAGAGGCGGTGATCAGGAAATTTTCGGTGGCCATGACGCTGGGAAAAGGCAGGCTGATGGTAGCTCCATGCAGGCCCCGCGAGTTATGAAAATAGTAGCGTCCCTCTTTCTCCGTCACATCTGCACCCATAGCTTTCAATCCATTGATATGGAAGTCAAGCGGACGCAGGCCGATGCGGTCGCCACCGGGCATGGGAATATCCGCCTCGCCGCAGCGGTGCAGCAGTGGACCGGCGGTCAGAATCGCCAGGCGATTCAGCCCTCCTACCTCACTTGAAACGATTGAACAATTAATGCCGGGCGTATGGATCGAAAGTGTATGATCATCCAGGCGGACTTCAGAACCCATGTCGCGGCAAAGTGAAACGGTCAGATCAAGATCTCCAAGCAGCGGCACATTGCGCAGTGTGCAGGGATCGGTGGTCAGCAGAGTCGCAATGACCATCTTGGTCACGGCATTCTTAGCACCGCTGATCCTGGCGCTACCGTGAAGTGGAGCGCCTCCTTCGATCAAATAACTGGGCTGCAATCTATTCATGCTCTCTTCCTTACGCCCTCTAGATTGGTTTTTGCAGAAGAATTGCCGGGAGCTTCCCACAGCCAGCGCAGAGCTTTGATACGTGGTGGCGGCGCAACTACGTTGCGCGTATGCCGCACTCGAGAGACACCGGGCGAATTCCCAGCCGCTTCTGCCTCTCGTGAATCCAGCAGATCCAGCAGATGATTCACGCTCTGCGCCACGCCTTCGACCATCAAGTAGCCCGCAGGCTTCACTGCGTCCCCCACCAGGTAGAGGCCCTGGTGGGTAGTGGTTACCGCCACGTCGCTGCCCTGGGCCAGCCGGTTGACCGGCCACTCCCCGCGATAGGCGCTCATGGTCAGGACGCGACAGTGCTTTTCAAAAGCTTCGCCGAAGAGCTGGCGCAGATCGGCCAGGGCCAGGGCCTTCTCTTCTTCGATATTCTCGCTCTGAATCACCTGGTGGCTGATGAGCAGATGTTTGCCCGCCGGTGCCAGACGCGGGTCAGCGTTAGTGGGCTGCACAATGCCAGCGATACGCCGGGTATCCAGGCAGTAGAGAATTCCTTTGTGCGGAATCAGCGAAATGTCGCTGAGAATATGCACCTTCAACCCGATGGCTTCGGGCTGCCTGCTCCGCTCGGTTACACGCTCGTCTTCGGCCTGCTCTCTCTCCCGCTCTTCACTCAACTGCTTCAGCACCTCAGTCTGTGTAATCTGGCGATTCTGGAGCAGCCCCTCGGTTGCTCGCGGCCCGATATCACTGATCACAAGCGGGGCAGACAGCAGTTCTTCCGCGCCACTGGCCTTATTACGCACACGCACACCCGTCACGCGGCCATTGGTATGCAGGATTTGCAGCACCTCGGTTCGCAAACGCAGATCGGCTCCCTGATTGCACACTTTGCGTTCCAACTCACAGGTCAATGCACCGCAGCCACCCTGCAAGATGCCAGGCGCGCCAAAGCGGAACATATGTTTCGTGGTACGAATAACCTCTTCCGCCGTCACTTGATTAAGCTCCAGGCTCAGGGCAAAGCGAGAGATGCTGGCAAAGAAGGCAAGTAGTTCGGGATTGTGCCGAACATCGATATGCCGGGTCAGCCAGACATCAAAAGGGAGATGGCATTCGGCCTCCGGCAGGCGCTTAAAGAACATCAAATATCCCACACGGGTAAACCAGAAAAACTGGCGCGGCCCAAAGACCTTGAACATCCCCAGCACGCCGCGCGCACGAATCTGTTTGCCGTGAACATGGAAAGAGCCAAAGACATCCGCATCGAAAATACGGTGAGGAATGCGCAGACGCTGAAGCATGCGCGCAAGCACGCCGCTGCTTCCAAAGGGCAACATATGGACTGCTCCGGTGCTAACCTGCGCCCCTTGAAATGTTTTAGCAGTAAAGCGCCCTCCGCAGTGGGGAAGGCGTTCCAAAATGACCACTCGTCGGCCGCGTTGAAGCAATTGCGCGGCGCTCAACAGGCCACCCAGGCCGGCCCCGATCACAATAGCATCAAATTCTTGTATTTGCATATATCTTCGCTAGAAACGTCACCCTGCCCGGTCGGAGCTGACCAGGTAAGGACAAGGGCATCCCTGCCTGGCAAACGCAGGAACGCCCTCGTTCAGTTTTGCCTGCGTACCTCCCCCGGTACAACTTACTCTCCCTACAGCCGATCCTCGCCGATCAAGCCACGTAGAAGGCTGGTGCATTCTGCCAGGGTGTTGAGTACATTCTGGTGGATCTGGAAGACCTTGTTCAACTCGCGCGCTTTGCGGGCGAGCTTGGTCACGTATTCGATATCGCGCGGGTTGTTCATTACATCTTCCATTAGTTGGATCAGCTCTGCCCAGGCCAGTTGTTCGCGGCTGCGGGCTACATCGGCGATAGTGTTGTCCATGCGCTCGGAGACACGGCGCACGCCAGCGCGCAATTGATTGGCGGTCTGAGCGATCTCTGCCTCGTGGTTGCGCATCGCCTCTTCGGTCGCGCGCAACTGATCCTGAAGCGAAGTGACCTGGCCATCCAGGGTTGCCAGGGCGGCCATTAAAGGCGCCACATCGGGCATCTGTGGCTGGGGCAGGCTGGTCAAGCGCCCAAAAGTTACGCCTCCTGCCTCAAGTGGAGTTGGCGCAACCATTTCAGGGGCGGGCGAAGCGCTGGTCGCGGCAGTGGAGGGTGCGGGAGCTTCCACGGGCGGCTGAGGCGTAGAGGGCGCGGCTGTATCCATCAGAGCAACTGCCGGAGCAGAGCTTTCAACCTTGCTCATCTCACCAGACTCCTCCCAGGGCCGCGTACCAAAATCATCGTTGGCCGCAGGCGCCGTTGGCTGGCCTTGAGCGCTGGTTGCGTATGTCTCAGTGCCAGGACTGACCATCATCGTGGGCATATTCTCAATATCTGTCACGTCTCCCTGGCTCGCGTGGAAAATCAGTTCATATTCGCCGATGGAGATATGATCACCGTTTTGCAGTTTACGAGGAACTTTCTCCTCCAATTGCTGGCCATTGACAAAAGTACCATTGGCGCTGCGCTCATCCATCAGGAAATAAGCGCCGTTCTCATAATGGATAGTAGCATGCCGGCGCGAGGTCAGTTTGTCTTTGGACAGGAGAATGTCGCTGCTCGGAGCACGCCCGATGGCATACTCCAGCTTATCAAGCGTCATTTCCTGTAACACCTCGCCTCCTTCTGTACGCAGGGTCAGACGAGCGGGTGACGCAATTGCCGGGGCAGGGGCGCTTTCGGCCACGGCTGTACTTACCTGCGTCGGGGGTATTTCCTGGCCGTTTAACGAGGCCGGAGCGGTTGGCGGTACCCAGTTTTCATCAGCGGGGAGCGTGGCATCTCCCGCCATTTGCGCCACACTACCCGCAGCAGGCAGGCGGTTGCCGCAATTCAAGCAGAAGTTATCTCCAGGCCGAGTCTCTGCACCGCAATAGGGACATTTATCCATGACAAAATTTCCTCCCATTGATGGCCTATACAATGTGTGTTCTTGTGCGCAAAGCTGTTGCCATTATATCAGAACCACTTGCCGTGAGTCTATTTTTTAGGAGAGAGCAGTTCCTTTTCTCGCGCTATACACTCTCTATCCTACAGTAAAGAACGTGGCAACAGATATTTTGACAGCTATGGATTTTACCAGTAGCGCTCCTCTTCCCAGGGGTCAGCATGATTGTGGTAGCCGCGTTGTTCCCAGAAGCCGGGGCGATCATTGGCCATAAATTCCAGCCCGTCAAGCCATTTGGCACTTTTATAGGCGTAGAGCTTGGGCACAAGCAGACGCACAGGGCCACCATGATCGGGTTCAAGATCCTGGCCATCGTGCTTGAATACAATCATTACATCGTCGTCGTTCAGGTCTGCAAAAGGCATGTTGGTGGTATAGCCAGTCCACGAATGAGCCATGACGTAGCGGGCCGAGGGCAGCGGCCTGGCACGTTGCAGGATCTCACGAATATGCACGCCCTCCCAGGTATTATCGTAGCGGCTCCAGGTCGTCACGCAGTGAAAATCGGTGGTCAAGATTGTGTGCGGTAGGGCCAGAAACTCTTCCCAGGTCAGTTCAAAGGGCTTCTCCACTTCTCCGGTAATTTTCAGTTTCCAATCAGCGGGAAATGCAGGCGTGCGTTCATAACTCAACACAGGCCATTTCTTCGTCAGGTATTGCCCAGGCGGCAGTCGATCTCGCCCATCGGGACGCTTCTCAACCGGCCCGGCAGCGGTCTTTTTGCCAGACAAGCTCATAAATGTATGCTCCTTGATATCGGGTCTATCTTCTCTCTATCCACCCCTGGACAGGACAATTTTTCATACCGTTTGCTCGTGCGCAAGGCCATCAATGCGAGGAAATTCCACTTGCAACTATTACGGAAAACAGCAAGCCAGGATGCCCTATTCCCTTCCCTCCGAAATTCGCTCAGGAGAGAGCTGACCTTCATCACCAGAGCCTGAGGATCACTGCAAATCTCGCAATTCCTTCTGCGCGATTCCAAGCAGAATCGTCAGGAAGAGCACAAGTCCGCTGAACGGGAAGAGGATCACCGGGCCGAAATGATTGGTCAACACTCCGGCCAGCGCCACGGAGATCGGATAGGTGCCGAAGGAGCCGAACAGCAGCAGGCCCATTGCGCGCCCCATCAGATGGCGCGGAATGATCAACTGGATCACAGTAATCAAGAGCACGTTCGAGATGCTGTTGGTAACGCCGCTGATGAGCATACAGAACGCCGCGCCAGCAACTCCTCCGTAGGGAAGCAGCGCGATCATTACAGCCATAACCAGCAAGAGTAGGAGCGCGATCAGCCCTTTGCGCTTCAACCGGCCCAGCATGCCAGCAAAGAGACTGCCTGCCAGCGCGCCTCCGCCAAAGGCCGCCAGAATGAGGCCATAACCGCCTGCGCCAGCGTTCATTGGACCATGAACCAGCGTAGGTAGCGCGACCTCCATCAATCCTCCAAAGCAGAAATTGGCCGCCAGCGAAACTACCAGCGCAACCTGCATGAGCCGCGAAGTGCGCAGGTAGCGCCCAAAAGTAATCTGTCCCTGCGAGCTTTCGGCCGCACCGCTGGCCGCCCCCGTAGCCTCTTCCGGCGTCCCGGTAGCTACGACGCGGGAGACGCGCATCATGGCCAGCGAGACTGCCGAGACGACAAAGCTCAGCGCGTCGAGGGCCATGGCCGTTCCTGAAGTCAACACGGCAACGACCACGCCGGCGATGGCCGAACCAACGAGGGTCGCGGCCTGCGTGGAGGAGAACGTTAGCGCGTTGCCAGCCTGGAGCTCCTCGTCCTTCAATAAATCGGGCAGGAATGCAGAAGAGGCCGGCAGGAAAAGGCCCATACAGGCACCCAGGGGAAACGCGACGGCGCAGAGCTGCCACAGAGCCGGATGCCCATGCAAGGCCAGGCCCGCCAGAATACCCACCAGCACGGCGCGTATTGTATCGGCAATCAGCATCAACCGTCTCGGACGCAGGCGATCACTCAACCAGCCGCCCAGCAGCACACAGCCCACACGCGGGATGCCGTATGCGGCCAGCACGACACCTATTTCCTGCGCGCTGCCCCCGTTGCTCAAAATCAGCCACGGCAGGGCCACTGCGTAGAGCGCGTCGCCAATTGTCGAGACGGTTTGCCCTCCAAAAAGCAGGCAAAAGTTGCGCACTTTAAAGGGCTGCAGCATCCCTCCCAGCGCGCGCTTTCCACCGGATACTTCGCCTTCGGTGGCTGCTTCGGCTGCACTGCTGGCGATATCAAGTGATACTGCCTCCGCGTCTATTGCTGGAATCTCTCCCGGCTCAGATGATGTTGACATAGGTAATACATTTCCTTTGTTAATATTTAGCAACTATTCTAGTGATTATTACCATATACAAAGCAATACTATCATATACAATGGAGATTTGTCAATTTAAATAGCAATTAAAACCAGCCAGTTAGTAATATTTTCTGTTTCCTCCGAAAGCTGGCATCATCTCGCCTCCTTGCTGCTCTCCTGTCGCGTTTACCCGCGCCAACCTTACGCAATTTTTGCCTGGAAAGGGAAGCCATGTTGCTATATACGGTTATGCAAGCGCCATAGTTAGAAGGAACGACGAAAAGAGATCGGCCCTCTCTCGCAGTCTTCATGCATATGATGCACGGTTTTCCTTTCGACAGATGAATAACGTTGGAAGCGATGGAGCTCGCCTCCGGCTCCTGCCTGCTTTCTTCCACATACTCGATGCATCCGTGAAAGAAAGTTTATGCGGTTTGCAGCAGTTCTTCGACCTCATACAATTTGCGCAAGAAGAGCCGATCCTCCAGCCGTTCCAGCATGGGACGAGCACGCTCCAACTGGCTGCGGTCTCCGGTGCGTTTCGCCAGAACGATACGCATGTGCGCGGCGTGTACGATAAGTTGATGTTCTTCGGCCTCGTCGATTGCGCGGGCCAGAGCTTCGTTGTCATCAGCAATCAAGGCTTTCGCTATATTGGTAGCGCGCAACGTCATATCGTCCGCGTAATAGTCTCCTTGCTTCAATAGTCCGGCAGGTGGACATTGCTCATGTTCAGTGAATAACATTATCTGAAGACCAGCGATGCTCTCTCCACGCCGACCCACCTTAAACCGGCTAAGATCGCCGTCGCGGTACATCAATGCTAAAGCTTCAAGAAGCTCAAAAAACTGGGGTACCAGCTTGCGCAGGAGCGCCAACAGCGTTTCGGCTTCCGCCTGCTCCTCACGTGAGAGCGCAATCATAAGTAAAGCCTGATACCCATTTGCTACCGGCCCTCCGGCTCCCTCGATATCCTGTACCCGTTTGCAAATCTCGTCTAGTGGCCGGCGGAACCTGGCAATATTTGACCAGTGCCCGGTCAGATATTGCCCCCACATAACAGTGCCCATCGCATTCCCCAGACCTTCAAAGGGATCTTCGGGACGCAAGTTGTCTAAAGCTTCTTCCATCACCTGGCGAGCAGCCTCATATTCTCCACTGAGAAAATTTACGGAAACAATGGACGTAGTTATATCCATGCGTTCCCTGGAAGAGAGATTCGTCAATTGTAAACGCCGCTGAACAGTGGTCGTTGCCTCGCTATTCTCACCGCACCGGAATTGGAGTGCAGAGTAGCCATCCAGAATCTCACTTAGCGTTTCCCAATCCTGGCGTTGCTCGAAATAGCCGGATGCTTCCTCTGCCAGTTGCTTCAATTCTCGAACCTTCTCGCTCTGTCGCATCTCTTCAACACCCAGAGGATTGAGATCGTCTGTCATAAAAACAGAAGCCGAACGTATTCTCCATAATTCGTCCTCATCCCCTGCCTGTTCAGCCAGGCGTAGACCTTCTCGCCAGAGCGCCTCGGCATCTTCCTGTGGCATTTTATCGGCGAAGGACCATCGGTAATTTTGGATGACTAGCTTGCGTATGAGCCGGGCCCCTATCAGTGGTTGGTGATCAGGCAACGTGCGCCAGAGATGAAGAGCTTTGCGATAAACTTCGCGAATCTTTACTCTCCACTGAAGCCCCAGGTTATCCCCCAACTCTTCGTACAATATCAGCTTGTCCGCATCCCCAGCCAGTTGGATCGCATTCTCAAAATACGTGATTGCTTCGCCAAAGGCTCCTGATTGGCAGGCCAGTTCGCCGGCACGTACCTGAAACTTGATGGCTCGCTCGGTTTCGACTTCCAGCTTTTGAGGAACTGCTGACTGGCGCGATAGCTCCACGGCCTTGTAGTAGTGATAAGCCAGCAGTTCTACACACTCGTCAACGTGCTCGCCGGCGCTTTCCAGCAAAAAAGCGGCGATAGCTTTGTGCAGGCGGATACGTTCGGCGCGGGCGAGAGTTCCATAAGTGACATCGCGTATTAGCCCGTGATGAAAGGTAAAGGCCCCTCCTGTGGCAGGTGCGAGCATATCGCGGGCCAGCAGGCTATTCAGCGCGCCAGCAATCTCTTCAGCGCCATAAGCTGGTAGAACGCTCTGAAAAAGTTCTGCTGTGAATGTGCTGCTGGCAACAGAGGCCACCTGCAAGACATCGCGCTCGGGTTTGGAGAGCAGATCGAGGCGCGCCAGCACCGCCGCGTGGACGGTATCCGGCAATATATCGATCGTTGCTGCCTGTCCCGCCAGACCTCGTTCGGCCAGGCCGCGCACCAGTTCCTGGGCGAAGAAAGGATTACCCTCGCAACTCTCAGCAATTTTCCCGCTCACCTTTTCCGGCAGATCTGGAGCCAGCTTCTTGACCAGCTCATAGCTGCGTTTGGCCGAAAGCGGCTGAAGCGTGAGGGCGGTGAAGTTCTGGCGGCCGCCTCCCCAGTTTGGTCGTCGATCCAGCAGTTCCGGGCGGCTCACTGTGATCATCAGGAACGGCCTCTGCACACGCAGCGAAGAGATGTGAGCAACTAGATCAAGCAGGCTATCGCTGGCCCATTGTAGATTTTCAAAGATCAGGATATATTTCGCCTGCCAGGAAAGTACTTCAATCAACAGGCGCCAGGTGCTAAAAAGCTGCTCGCGATCAACGTTGACAGATCCCTCACCCTTCATGCCCAGAGTAGCCAGCACGTGATCAGCCAGTCTGGACGCATCCTCCGCCTTATACCCGCCACGTGTGAAACAGGCTGCTACCCGTTCCTTCGTCACTTCCTCACCAAGCAGTTCGTGTAGAGA
>DATGKW010000229.1:0-5191 GCA_035294465.1 Ktedonobacteraceae bacterium
TTCTGGCGCTTGATCGGAACATTGGCGTGGAGTTTGTCCCAGCGCTCCTCGCGAGCCAGCGAAATTTCAACATTCTGCTCATCGACCTCCAGGCGTCGTGAAATGGCGGCCAGCAGGTCTGCTCGAATAAGCTCCAGCAGCTCTGGATTTAGCTTAACACGATCCTGCACCAGAACAACCTTGAGGCGTTCCTTCGCCACCTGACCTGGCGTCAGCTTTTTCCGGCCACTCATAAAAGCAAACACACCCATATTTCTATGCCTCCTTCGCAGGATGGCTTACGAACGCACGCGCTTTTCAGCCAGCGCAGGCCCAAACCCCATCAAGCGCCGGAACCGCTCCATGAGCGTTGGCGCTGCCTCTACCTCATTCAAGGGGACCTCCTCCCCCATCAGACGAAGCGCGGCATTGATAAAGGCCCGCCCGGCTCGCGAGCGTTTCTCATAGACGACCGGCTCGCCTTTGTTGGTTCCAACGATGATCAGCTCGTCTTCGGGAACAATACCAATCAGATCGATCCCCAGCACTTCCAGGACGTCAGCGACATCCATCATGTCTCCGCGTCGAATCATATCGGGGCGCAGGCGATTGAGGATCAGGCGCGGCTCCGGTTTGCCCGCTGCTTCGACGAGGCCAATAATGCGGTCGGCGTCGCGAACAGAGGCCATCTCCGGGTTGGTCACAATGATAATCTCATCGGCTCCCACAATCGCATTGCGGAAGCCCTGCTCGATGCCTGCTGGCGAATCAATCAGAACATAATCAAATTCACGGCGCAGTTGCTGGCAGAGTTGCTCCATTTGCACGCTATTGATCGCGTTTTTATCGCGCGTCTGGGCCGCAGGGAGCAAGTAGAGTTCTGGTAAACGTTTGTCTTTGATCAAAGCCTGGCGCAAGCGGCACTGGCCCTCCACCACGTCTACCAGATCATAAACGATGCGGTTTTCCAGGCCGAGCACAGCATCCAGGTTGCGTAAGCCAATATCCGAATCAATTACCGCAACTTTCTTGTTTTGCATGGCCAGGGCCGTGCCCAGATTCGCGGTGGTCGTGGTTTTGCCAACGCCACCTTTGCCTGATGTGATAGTGATCACCCTGCTGTCCATTGGCATCTCCCTAAAGCAACTGTTCAACGTTTCACAGAAGAACATGCCTCTTGCCCCGTGACTGCCCGCCTCGTCTTCCTCTCCTCCCTTCGATCCACAAAGGCTACACCCATGTCCCTATTTTCGCGGCGGACGCCCGTTTATCCAGGATTCCACCACAATCTGCTCGTTCCGAATGGTCGCGACCTCCGGCCGGGGCTGCACCTCCAGGCCCTCCGGCGGTCGCGAAAGCAGATGCGCGATCCGCAACTGCACTGGAGCCAGCACCAGCGCACAGACCATGGCTCCCTCATTATCGGGATAGCCCGCGTGAACCATACCGCGCAGGACGCCCCAGATAATGATATCATTGCCGGCGACAATTTCTGCTCCGGGGTTCACATCTCCCAGCACGACGACATTGCTGTGATGATGGATAGCCTGGCCTGAGCGTACTGTGCGCCGAAGAAATAACGTATCGCTGGATTCCCTGAGGTCGCTGGTAACAACGTTGCCCCGTGATGCCTGGGCAGCGACGCCAGAGGTCCAGGAGTCCATCTCTCTCAAATCCCGCGTAGCGGCCGGCCGAGCTGCCGTTGAACTGGCCGGAGCCATTGACATCTGATAATGTGCCAGCAATGCCTCTAACTGCGTGCGCTCGCTTGTGCGCAAAGCCCTCTGACTGGTATCTATCGATAATGATGCTCCGCGAAAGAAGGCTGGAGCTTCAGCCAGGCGTTCGGCAAGAGCATTGAGTAATTCACTGAACGGCGTCTCAGGTTCCAGGGTTAAAAGCAGACCATTACGAGTCCCTTTAATTGCAATATATCCTTGCACCGACTGCGTCTCCTCGCTCGTCAATCCATCTTGCGAATGTTTTCCCTGCCCCACCAAACGATCTTCCATACCAGAGTTTCTCCAACTTGCCCTTACCGAATACAGGGCACACAGCAGCAATTTTTGCTCGAAAACGTCTGTCTCTACTCTGCCATCAATAAGTATAAGCATCTGGCTGGCAAAACGCAAGAGTCATAGGTAGACGAGTTCTACCTGCTAGTAAGCGGGAGCGGTTGGGGCGAAGGATCTGGAGGCTCCTGCCCTTCTGCTTGTGATCAGCGTTGCGCCCGGCGTCAGCAGCCTGTGGCGGCGTACCTGGGAGCAGCCCGCTTCCTCTAACCAGCCTTTAACGGTGGCAAGGGGATAGCAGGTCCCGCCTATGGCGTTGACGGTGAGGGCCATCAATTGCACCATAGCCGCGCCAAGATGCGAGAAGTGACCCTGGTCTGTTAGCTGATCGACGTACAGCAGTGTTCCCCCTGGTTTCAGGCAGCGGGCGACCCGCGCTAGCAGTTGCGCGTTGGTTTCTGCGGGCAGAAGGTGGGCAATATGGAAATAGCAGGCGGCATCAAATGTTTGCTCGAACTCTGTAGGGAATGCTTCACGAACGATATCCTGGCAATGAAAATCGATGCGCTCGCTCAAGCCCGCCTGCTTGACAGTGCGTTGACCTGCCTCGATGCCCGGCGGCAAATCGACGATGGTTGCTTGTAATTGCGCGTATCTGCGGCAGAACAGGATACTGTAAGCCGCGTGCGAGCCTCCTACATCAAGCAGGCGGGTAGCTCCTGCTGGCAGAGAAGCACGATAGATAAGCTCTTTGCCAAGCACCAGCGCCAGCGAAGCCAGGCCAGCGTAATGCCGCTCCAGGGCTGCTTGCACCTCTGGCAGTGAGCAATCGTCTTCGTAGGGCATATGAACCGCCGCCTGATTTGTGCGCACGACCTCCGGCAAGTGGTCCCAGATGGCGATGATATCGGGCGTGTGGATAATATACGGGGCGATATTGACCGGCGAATCCTGGCAGAGCCAGCGCTGCGCGACCGCGCGATTGCTATAGCGCCCTCGCCGCAGACGCAGATAGCCGGCAACAACCAGCAGATCGAGCAGGAAATGCAAGCTCTCAGGCTGGCACGCCAGGCGTTCGGCCAGTTCATTCACGGTCAGAGGCTCCTTGTTCAGCGCATCGAAGAGGCCCAGTTCGCACGCCGTCGTCAGCGCCTTCGCTATGCCAGGGGCCAGAGGTGTATCGATCAGCGGCGAGGGAAGGATATTCAGGCGGGCCAGCACCCATTCCAGAGCGGTTAAACGCAACATCAGATCAACACTCCTAGAAACCAGCCCCCGGCAAGAGCAAGACAGGCCAGAGTTACCAGATAAAAGAAAAGTTTGCGCGTCTGGCGGGCTTTCTCAGGCCCGGCACAAGCCAGTCCTGCCGCCAGTAACCCTCCGGCTACCGCCAGCATCGCAACCAGGACGACCGGCTGGACGCGCAGCATGTCAGAGATGTCCAGAGAGAGAATCAATAAAGCGGCCAGGACAATCAAGAGCGTGGCAACAACGAAGGAGCGTCTGAGGCCCAGAACCACTGCCAGTGTGCGTGCGCCGCCGGCTGCGTCTTCTTCCAGGTCTGGCAGCGAGTTTGCCAGATTGAGGGAAACCCCCAGAAGAAAACCTACCGGAACCAGCCAGAAGAGAAAAGGCAGGCTGCGCCCCACTCCGGCAAATGCATAGAGAGGAATCAGAGGCATGGCCAGAGCAAAGACTACCCCGCTGAAAGGGGTCGATTTAAGGCCCAGGTTGTAGGCCATGGCCAGCGCCAGGTAAGCCAGCGAGAGCAGCCAGGCTAGCGGCGGCAGAGGAAGAAGCAGCACAAGCATGAGTGCGATCATCGTGCAACCGGCGATCAAGGCTTCTGGAGGCGTCACCAGCCCGCGTGGAATCGGCTTCTCCGGCTTGCCCACTGCATCGATCTCGCGGTCGCAATAGTCGTTTAGCATAGCTATGGCAAGCTGCATAGCACTATGCGCGCCAACCACCAGCAGTACAACCGGCCAGACCAGGCGTGACCAGGCGGCCAGCAGAACAAAGAGGGTGACGGCAACCACGTGAAAAAGTACGGGCAGCGGATGACCAAGCAGAAAAAGTCCCCGCAGCCTGTCTCTGAACGAACGCTTCTCTGTTATCTGCATGAAAGATTCCTGATTGCGAAAAACAAGACAGCAGCATGCTAAGCATAGCCCATATACTACAGATAACACAAAGGGAAAAGCCAGAAGAAAGCTCTCTTCAGGCACGGAAACAGTAGCCTACGCCGCGTACCGTTTGTATCAGGCGTGGGTTGGCGGGATCCTCCTCCAGCCTTTCACGCAGCCAGCGCACATGTACATCTACCGTGCGTGTATCCCCAACATAATCGTAGCCCCAGACATTCTGTAAAAGCTGATCGCGAGTCAGCACGGTGCCTCGATTCTGCATCAGGCAGCGCAGCAACTCAAACTGCTTGGGCTGCAACTCCATCTCCTGACCGCTGCGAAAGACGCGCCTCCCATCGAGATTCATGACAATAGGGCCAGCTTCCAATGTGCGTGGGCGACGAAGAGTTCCAGCGCCTTCCTGGAGAAAATTTTCTTCAGCGGGGGGAGCCGTCTTATTCAAACGGCGCAATAGAGCTTTCACTCTCGCCAGCAGTTCGTGCCTGCTGAATGGTTTCGTCACATAATCGTCCGCCCCGACTTCCAGACCAACAACCTTATCGATCTCTTCGCTCTTGGCCGTAAGCATGAGGATAAGAATGCCAGACGTACTGTTATCGCGGCGCACCTGGCGGCAGACTTCCAGGCCGTCTATCACCGGCAGCATCAAATCCAGGATGATCAGGTCTGGCTTCTCGCGATGCACCGCTTCCAGGGCGCTGGCCCCGTCTGCGGCGGTCACCACCTGATAGCCCGCCTGCTCCAGATTGTACGCGAGTGTTTCCAGAAGCACTGCTTCGTCATCTACAATCAGAATTTTGCTACCCATAATCTTCTCCGGAGGGGCGCTCAGAAGTTGACCGAAACGCCCGCTACTACAGTTCTCTGCCTCCTTGCACCTGGGCCGCTCAGAAAAAGCTCGACGGCTGTGTGGCAGAGAGAAACCATCGGGATACACCCCACCATTTTCCCCATCGCTATCTTAATCTTATACGAGTAGATCTTCTTTATGCAATGGGATAGCTGGCTCGATAATCGTCATCCTGCATCAAATAATTCTGTCCGTCAATTCAA
>DATGKW010000230.1:0-27002 GCA_035294465.1 Ktedonobacteraceae bacterium
TTCCTCCCGATCCAGACAAGAGGTAAAGCAAAAGCCGGGCCAATAAGAGAATATTTCATTGAAGGTATCTGATGATGTATGACAATATCCAGAAGACCCACATAGCGCTTCCACCCATCGCCACCGGTATTTCGTGGAAGAAGAAAAAAAATGGCCAGTATGCCGGTAACGATCAGACCCGTTTCAATCTTAGGACCGAGAGAAGCCCAGGAGATCTTTTTCCCGTGTTCCACTTCATCCTCAGGCGGCGATACCATCATCATGCCTCTCTCAGAGGCTGTGGAGCTATTCTGATTCATGGGAAATGGAGTTAGTAGTTTTTTGTTAAAAATGGTTCGGCGTAGCTGGGAATTGCTCGACATATCCAGGCTCGTGAGCTTAAATATTCATTTATTTTAACTTAACGTACATATATTTTAACGTACATACCTTTGAATTGATAACTTATGTACGTATCTTAATAAAAAACTCCTATCTAGCGTTCCGAACCTACTTCCTTGTTCTGATCAGCAGCAACGGAGCGATTCTCTTAGCACAAGAGTTTAAGTGCTATAATTTAGTATTGATGGGCATTCTCAAAAGAAATAGGACCATACACATGAAGCAAGTCGGCATACTCCAATCGATCCAGGTCGGCACTCCACGAGAGTACGGCACCCCCGGCGCAACGAACCCGATGGAGCGCCTCTGGAAGACATCGTTTTTCCGCGAGCCGAGTCCACAGCCACGCTGGCTTTATACCACACATCTCGAAGGTAACGCGCAGGCCGACACAAAGAATCACGGCAGGCCCGATCAGGCTGTGCTCCTTTATGCGGCTGCGCACTATCCCCTCTGGCGCGAAGAATTGGGACTGCCGGAGATCGGCCCCGGCGGTTTTGCCGAGAACTTCACTGTAGAGGGCATGAACGAGAAAACCGTTTGTATAGGTGACATCTATAGTATCGGCGAAGCGCGGATTCAGGTCAGCGGGCCACGTTATCCATGCTGGAAGAACGCGCGCCGTTGGAACATCAAGGATTTGACGAAACGCGTGGCCCTGAGCGGGCGCACCGGCTGGTATTGCAGCGTTCTGCAGGAGGGTATGGTCGAGCCGAGGATGCCCATTTTCTTGCTTGAGCGGCCATATCCCCGCTGGACGATAGCGCTGATCAATGACTTCACTCACGGAGACAATAAGGATGTGGAGCTGGCGCGCGAACTCGTCTCCTGTCCTCAGCTTGAAGAGTGGTGGCGAGAACTGATTATGCGCCGTGTGCTGAACCAGGACAGGGACAATTATTCAGTGGAGTAGATAACCCACAACCTCATAGCCGCGCCCGTAGCGGCCTTCTCCCGGCAGATCAGCCAGCCATTCCCAGGTGCGCTTTTCCAGCACAGTGAAATTGCTCTCGACTAGTTCTGGAAACACACGCGGGACAAGCGGGATACCGCGCCGGCGCTTAGCCGCGAGTTGAGAGTCGAGTGTATCGAAGACAAAGCCGCGTTGATCGCTAAGTAAAACCGCCAGGCCATCAGAATCGAGCAGCGAACGCAGCAGGTGCAAATGAGCCAGGATAACCCGTACACGAAAAGCCTGCGCGGCCTCCTGGTAGCGATGGTGACGCTCTTGCTCGAATACAGCATCAGGCGCGACGCGCTGGACTCGATCAAGTACGTCGAGCAACGGATAGCTGAAAAGCTGCGAGAGTATAAGCGAGCTGATAACCACGCCGAAATTGCCCGGCGCGAGACCAACAATCTGCGGCGGGTCGTGTATGGGACATGCATCGAGGCAGTCTGCTGCGGTATCGAACAGAGCATGTGGCCCCCCCTCCGCCAGAGAAGACCAGGGCTGGCGCACGAGCAGGCGATCCAGATCAGCGCTAATGCCACCGCTGAGATCAGCAGTTACCAGGCGCACAGCTTTGCGCAGAGATGGCGCAGAAAGTTCAGCCCGTGCCTGCTGCATGGAGGCCAGATCCAGGTCGGCCAGCACAACTTCGTCAGAGTCGTGGACCAGCGCGGCCAGGGGAATTTCGGTGCAAGCGCCGGCTCCCAGAACCAGTGTGCCACGCGAGGCGCTATAGGGACGCTGGTGCAGAGCCTCAAGCATCAGGCCGGTTGAGTTCTCCAGATGTTGAGGACTCCGGCGAGCCAGGAGCTCGCGCACCCGTGCTCCCTGCGTTTGAGCATTGTTCACCGTTAATGTGTCAACGCGCACAGTGCGAGTCCCACCCAGACTACCGACCCGTAAATTCCGCCGGGCGCTTCTGCATGAAAGCGGCCACGCCTTCGCGATGGTCGGCAGTGTTGATTGCAATATCCTGTATTTCGCCCTCCAGACGCAACGTCGTTTCCAGATCACCGATGACGGCTTGATTCATCAACTCTTTTATCAGGCCATAGGCGCGGGTTGGTCCTTTGGCCAGACGTTGCGCAAGGTTGCTCACCGCCCCGTCAAACTCGGACGGGGAAACACACTTGTTCGCCAGTCCCAGGCGCTCAGCTTCGGGACCACTGATTTCATCAGCCAGCATAGCCAGTTCCAGAGCTTTGCCAAAACCAACCAGGCGCGGGAGAAAAAAGCCGCCGCCCGCGTCGGGAACCAGGCCGATACGGGCAAACGCCTCGATGAAACGCGCGTCCTCGGAGACGATGCGCAGGTCACAAGCCAGGGCCAGGTTGCAGGAGGCCCCGGCAGCCACACCTCGCACAGCGGCAATCACTGGCTTGGACATTGTGCGAATAGCGCGCACCACGCGATGGTACTTTTGCAAATGGCCGCTGACCTTGATCGGCTCACCGCTTGCGTGCCCGGCAGCAAAACCGCGCAGGTCCGCACCCGCACCAAAGGCCCTGCCCGCTCCAGTCAGCACCACGCAGCGCACACTCTCGTCCCGCGCCGCCTCTTCCATCACTTCACCCAAGCCGTCCAGCAAGGAATCATTTATAGCATTCAGCACTTCGGGACGATTCATCGTGACGGTAAGGACCGCGCCATCCTGCTGCACCAGCAGGTGTTCATAGTCTGCGCGCATTGCTTGCTTCTCCTTGTGACTCTCTTCAATGAGATTAGACTGCTGTGCAATTCACGATAAAGTGGGATAACACAGCCGTTCTTTGTGAATGGACGCGGTAAACGTTCTTACAGCCATATTCATAGCCTCCTATACCCTCGTCAATACCGGCACATCCAGCATCAGAACCTCAAGAGCCAGGCGAGTGTTGACGTTCTGGTCAAGGGCTTCGAGGGTACGCAAGATGCTGCGAATCATGCGCATAGACTCGACCGGGCTGATTCTGGCGGCGTGCTTCTGCAAGAGGCCGCGCATATCGACATTTACCACCAGATCCTGGCAATTGTTAGCCACAAGGATCAGATCGCGCCACCAGAGCAGCCATAACTCTAGCACGCCTCTTATTTTATCACTTTCGGCGCTGAGTTTCTGGGCAAGATCAAAGCGTTGAACCCGGCTGAGCGAGGGCACACGGGTCAGCGTCTCCAATTGCGCCTGGCGCTCGTTCAGTAGCTCATCCTTCTCTACGGCTTGCACGGCCCAGCCCATGCGACCGGCAGCGAGGGCGGCGATCAGCGCAGCATCTTCGCTCGCGACTTGCCAGCGTTCCTGTAAAGCCTGGCGAATCACCTCGGTCGTCAGCAGATGCATAGGTACTTGCTGGACGCGCGAGAGAATGGTAGGCAACAGCAAGCCAGGATCAGGGGCGGTGAGGAGGAGCACTACATCTGGCTCAGGCTCCTCCAGGGTCTTGAGCAGGCAGTTCGCTGCCTGGAGGTTCATCTCGTGCATGCCCTCGATAATAAAGATATTGCGGCGGCCCTCTAAGGTTCTGCGCGCTGAATCGCTTTGCAGAGCGCGCACCTGTTCAATCAGAATAAATTGTCGATCTGGCGGGCGCGCAATATAATGGATATCGGGATGATTGTCGTGCAGCACCTTGCGACACGACAGGCAGTTCATGCATGGATTCTGCGGGGCAGTTGCGGGGTCTGGCCCGCCGGTGCAGAGCAATGTTTGAGCAAAACGACGGGCCAGCAGCGTCTTGCCAATATGCTCAGGGCCAGTAAACAGGTAGGCATGGCGTACACGTTGTGAAGCAATGGCACGGCGCAACGTATTGATTATATGGCCATGACCAACTATATTCCAGGCCTGGCTGGCACTCTTCTCTTCTGCGCTCATCATGCATTCATGATATCAAAAATGAGCAATAAAGACAAGGTTGTGCAAAGTCCACGCATGTCATAGACCAAACGTGTAGTATAATAGAGAGAGAAACAGCAGATGTATGGAAACACGGTTCAGCTACATAGACCACCTGGAATGCAGCCGGTGCGGGAAGCGATATGAGGCCGAAAGCCTGCAAAATACCAGCCTGTGCTGCGAACGGCCTTTGCTGGTAAAATACGATCTGGCGGCTCTGGCGCGAGCAGGCATGCCAGCAGATCTGGCAGGACGCGAGGCCACTATGTGGCGCTATCATGAGCTGCTACCGGTGCGCAGCAAAACAGCCATCGTCAGCCTGGGCGAGGGCATGACTCCTTTGCTGGCGATGCCCCAATTAGGCCCTACCGGAATAGCTGGTCAGGTGAACCTGTTGGTGAAAGATGAGGGCCTCAATCCAACGGGCAGCTTTAAAGCGCGGGGCATGGCCGCAGCGGTCTCACGAGCCATTGAATTAGGAGCAAAAGGATTGGTCGCGCCAACGGCGGGCAACGCTGGAGCAGCGCTGGCGGCGTATGCTGCGCGGGCCGGGCTGCCAGCCTGCGTCGTCCTGCCTCAAGATACACCGCGAACATATATAGAGCAGTCCCGCAAATATGGAGCCGAGGTCAAGCTGGTACCCGGCCTGATCAGTGACGCCGGACAGGTTGCGGCGCAGGTAGCGCGCGAACGCGGCTGGTTCAATCTTGCCACCTTGAAAGAGCCCTACCGAGCCGAAGGAAAAAAGACCATGGGCCTCGAACTGGCGGAGCAGATGAGCTGGCGGCTACCAGACGTAATTATTTACCCGGCCGGGGGTGGAACGGGGATTGTGGGCATGTGGAAAGCGTTTCGGGAATTGCAAGAGCTTGGCTGGCTCCAGGAGAAACGACTACCCAGGCTGGTCATCGTGCAAGCCGAGGGCTGCGCGCCCCTGGTTCGGGCCTTCCTCGCGGGCAAAGAAGAAGCCGAAGCCTGGCCGTCCGGCCAGGCCAGAACACAAGCCATGGGGTTGCGCGTCCCATCGGCCATCGGCGACCGCCTGATTCTGCAAGCCATCCGCGAGAGCGGAGGAACAGCCTTAACGGTCGGTGACGCGGCCATGGTGCAGATGGCCGAGTACGCGGCCCGGCGTGGAGGCATCCTGGCCTCACTCGAAGCAGCCGCGACTCTAGCGGCGTATCACGAGTTGCTGGCCAGGCAGGAGATCGGCGCGCGTAGTCAAACGGTCCTGTTCTTCACTGGTAGCGGATGGGAAGGCCGGTGAACCACAAGATGTGGGAAAGTAGTACCTGGAATTGTCGCATAGACCACAGCCAGATACAGTAAAATGTGTTATGCTAGCTAAGTAAAAAGTTGAAGTTGAATAGATATTGATTGAATGACTGCACTCTTCATTCGTTAAAAAAAGACAAGGTTGATGTAACCAATGGACACCTCTATCCGTCTCTACAACACGAATAGCAGATTGCGTTCGGTACTGGATGCAGAACACCGTGGACAGGACCTGGCGAACGAAGAGGCCAAGCGTGTGCAGGCACCAGTAGATGAGGGAGAACGCGTGACTGACACAGTCTCTCAGCAATCTGTCGCTGCTCTGCAAGAGCAGGCGCGGGTGGATGTGGCAGACTTTGAAGCGATTTTTCAGCGCTTTCAAGGGCCGATCACAAACTTTATCTACCACCTGATCGGAAATCGCGAGCAAGCGTATGATCTGACGCAAGACGTATTCGTGAAGGCGTACAAAGCGCTGCTCGGCGGAACGGTTGTGCAGCCGGGCGCGCTGTCGGCCTGGCTATATCGCATCGCTGCCAACACGACTACAGATACGTTGCGCAGGCGAAGACTCATTTCCTGGCTTCCGCTTTCATTGTTCAACGAGGATCGCGGGATCGGCGCGGGAGTGCTCTCAGAATCCGGCGGGGTAGCTGGCGAGAGCTTTAGCTCTGGTGAGGAGAGCAATGAGCGGCATAACAGCGCAGCCAGTAGCTTCTACGAACGAGGCGGATATGACGGTGGCATGTTCGAGAATCGGGTAGCAGACCGCGAAATAGTGGAGCGGGTCATGAACCAGTTACAGCCAAAATACGCGATTTGCCTATGGTTATACGAACATGATGGGCGTTCCTGCGCAGAAATTGCTCAGGTCTTGAATATCAGCCCATCAGCCGTGAAAATGCGCCTGATGCGAGCACGAGAAAGATTTATCAGCTTGTATCAACAAGAGGTAGAGGAAGCGTGAACTGTAATCAGGCACGGGAATTGATCTCTGTCTATCGAGAAATCAAAGCAGAAGAATGTGAGAGCGCCGATCTAGCTGCCCACCTGGAAGGGTGCGCGGCCTGCCGTGAAACGCTGGCTAACTATACGCGTATTGGTGAACAAATACGCTCGATGCCTGTTTGTGAGCCTGCGCCCGACATGCATACAAAGCTGATGAAGGCTTTGGCCAACGAGCAGTTAAAGGTCCTTCAGAAGTCTGCGCCCGGCACAGTTTCCACTCCCGAATTCCTCAAACCCTATCTCCGGCAACTTGCAGAGGAAACACCAGGCCAGGACGAGATCGCTGCTTTCTCCACAGCGGAGACGGGGCCGCTTCCACGTATCCAGGTCCACCGCAAACGTCGCCCCGTGCAGGTAAATCAGTTCGCTGTCCTGGGCCTCGCCGCGACTATCTTGCTAATGCTGATGATGGGCGGGCTGACCTCGTTGCTGATGGTGGCGCGCAGTAACCCGAATACCATTACTAGAACCAGCGCCAGCGTCTATCGGCCAACGGAAGTCGATCAAAAAATCTACACCATGACCACGCTTTACCCGAACGTGGCCAGCGCCCTCCCTACCAGAAATTTCATCTACTATACCGCGTCGAGCAATGGAAGCGCCAGCCAGAGTTGGATGCTGATGCAGTTTGATCGCAGGACGCGGGTCAGCACTCCGCTTCTGGCTCAGCCAGGCAGCGATCCGCTGATCGTCTTAGCAGCTTCCGATAGCTGGCTGGTCTGGCTGACGTACAGCCGCCCGGCAATCACCACGCACGGGCATGTGCCAGACACCAGCAACACTTCCCCTTCGCTTCGTACATGGAGCCTGGACTATCTCTCGCTTCAGCCACAAATGCAGCAGACATTGCCAGCCACGAGCAACACTTCACCCAGCTCAAATAGCCAATTTCTCAAAACACCTACGGCTACATCAACAAGCAGTCAATCAACTTCAACGTCTTTTCCAACTCCTACTCTCTTGGAGCAGGGACTTTTCGATAGCACAACCGCCCCCGATTGGGTGAACAGCCCGATCCAGGGTACCTGGCTTACCGGCAATACTCTGCTGATCGCGCTAATTGACCGACATGGCCTCTCTTACCTGGAGAGCTACCAGCTTGGGCAAACGGGTAAAGCCGCGCAGGTCCAGCAAATTGCCAGCGCTCCAGCCGGACACGTGCTGACCTGGCCAACCACTGATAGCACGGGAACGGAGATATACTGGGCCGACGAGTGGGTCAGCACGGATGGTACGCTGCACAGCAATATCTGGCAGCAGCAAACGAGCGATCTCACCACCCGCTCTCACGGGCACATCGAGACTATCGTATCAACCAACCGGCAGGTGCTGATGGGAGATGGCATGTCGTTTCAGCCGCAGGTCGTTGATAACACCCTGTTCTGGCTCAGCACTTCCGAGGTAACGGTTTCGGGGCAGGGCGCAGTCTCCCCAAACGGCACACCTTTCCCGGCAAATTCGACAGATACATCGGTCGTGTTTACGCCGCGTACAGATACAGCCGTGTACCCGGCTCCCCCAGATTCTCTGGTACATGGAACCATCTTTCTGCTTCCGCTGGATGGTCCCGAAGCCGGCGTTGAAAGTACGCTAGGGGTCGCCGGGCAATCGACAGGCTTTCAGGCAGGCAGTAACTATGTGATCTGGCAGGATACGACTGGTTATCAGATGTACGATGTACAGCATCAATCGAACGTGGTCACCGGCGATACGCTGAATGATGCCTCGCTGCTGGCGGTCAACGGGAACACAACGCTGTGGTTAACCGAGAACGCGCTGAACACGCCTGGCTCTCAACTAACCATGATGGTCTTCAACTGGCCAAATTAAGCCGTCCCCTATGGAGAGAGATAAATCTACCAGGCGAGCCGAGCCATCTCCTATGGAGATGGATAAATCCACAAAGCAAATCAGAAACAACCTGGCAGAGCGTTTCTGGAAAGCCGGCAGTCGTTCTTCCTTTTTGCTCTTTCTCCTCCTGGCAACCGCCGTTTTTTTTGAAGCGGCGTGGCTGGTCTATCTGACTCCCACCGAAGCTGATCTGATCCATTACGAATGTTACGGTCTGACCTTCTGGCTGGGCAGTCATGGTGCAAGCCTGCTTCCCCCCGCAAACTGCGCTTTCCTCTTCTCTCCATCATCTCAACCAGCGGTCTCGCAGCCAGCACTGCATATGTTGCCGCTTGAATATCCGCCCCTTACCATCCTGCCTTTCTCACTGCCCCTGCTGGTTCCGCTGCCCTATTACTCCCTGGCGTTCGCCCTGCTGATGACTCTGGTCGCGGCTCTGATCTTCTGGCTGCTGGTCCATTCAGGCGCGCGCCAGGCTGCACCGATTTTCCTGCTCTATCTCGTGCTAGGAGCCGCTGGCGTGGCCCAGGAGCGCTTTGATTTGCTGCCAGCAGCTTGCACGCTGATCTGTCTGCTGGCAGCAGAGCGCGAGCGCTGGAAGACCGCTTACGTGGCCCTGGCCCTGGGCACCCTGCTCAAGTTCTATCCCCTGGCGATGTTGCCGGCGCTTTTTCTGGCCGAACAGCACACGTGGCTGGAGGCACAGGGATACACCAGCGCACCGGGTTTATGGTTTGCCCAAATATGGAGGAGCGTCAGACACTGGCGATGGCGAAATTGCCTGCTTTTTGTGGCTCTGGTAATAGGTGTCACGGGCGGATTCGCACTACTCAACTATCAAGAGGCGGTTGTCAGCCCACTGTCCTATTTCTTGCAGCGGCCATTGCAGGTCGAAGCACCGGTAAGCAGCGTAATCTGGCTGGGCAGCCATTTCGGCGCACCTTATAGCATCAACTTTGGCTACGGTTCGCTCAATCTAGAGAGCAGGCTGTTGGGCCTGATTTCGCCGGTAGATACGCTCCTGAGCCTTGCCGGTATCCTGGCCGTGCTCTGGTCGCAGTGGCGCGGGCGCATCGACTTCACGCAGGCTATGGTTGAGCTAGTTTGCATCCTGATAACCACTGGCAAAGTCTTCAGCCCACAATATCTGATCTGGCTGCTACCATTGCTCGCCTATCTCTACGCTCGCGGAAAAACGAACCGCGTCTGGATGCTCTGCTGGGCCGTGATCTCTCTGCTGACCAACTTCATCTACATCTTCTACTACTCGCGCCTGACCAACCCGCAGACCGACCCCCAGGTACTCGCGACGCTACCCGGCTTCTTCACGGTGGTGGCGCTACGCAATGCGTTACTCGTATGTACAACCCTGGTATTTCTGGCCGGTTGGTGGGGAGTGAGGCAACTCCCCGCGCATCACACATCAGGCGAAGCTCACTCGGTGAACTTTGTGACTGCGTGCAAAAAGCGCTGAGAAGGCCGCGAGCGCTAATTCGACCAGAATTCCTACAAGGAGATCTCCCAGAAGTCTTGCAATAAAACGTCCAACCATTTGCCCATACCTTTCGTTTATCAGAGGAACAATGCTCTCCCCGGAGGAAAAAGGTTACTCATTCCAGCGAGGAGATTGTTCCCTACTATCACCTGACATTTTATTGCATTATTGTTAAATGATCTTTATATCAATGTTAAAGATTCTAGCCTATAGGCGGCACTCTGAAGATGGAGGTAGGGAAATCTCCTCAATGTCACCTGATCAAAAAAGAGGGCAGGGGGTAAGGGTTGTAATGAGCGAATGGTGTCCTTGTTGTCAGCACCATCTCTCTTGTGATCTTTTTATCGCGAAAACCCGCATTTTATGAATAATTCTCTCATACCGATTTTATTGGAAAATGCATAATCAATAGCGCCACACAAGGAGGCAGGCAAAAATTCAGGCTGCTCCTGTCATTGATGAGTGGCTGGCAAACGGGCCAGGGCTGAAGAGAAGCGCTTCCCATAAGAGACAATAACCAACGCCAGGGTAAACTCGGCCCTGGCATCGGTTATTCCGTTGCGGTCGAAAATCAGTTTCTTTCGCAGGCTGACCCAACTATCCTGCCCTTTTCTGCTTTTGCTCTACAGCTACTTCTGCTGCACATCGCCCTCAAGTTTTTGCGCCAATGTCGGATCAAGCCGCCTTAGATGGGCCATCATCTCTTCGTGCTGCCCTTTCATGCGTGCATTCTGCTCTTCCAATCGCTGCACAACTTCAAGTATGAGCTTTTCTTGTCCCGTCAGACGTTCATTTTGCGCTTCCAGGCGCTGTACAATTTCGAGCGTGAGCGCATCCTGGTGATCAAGGTGCTCCATCATATGGCGGGTTTCCTCTTCGCCCTTCATATCGGTAAGATAATCGTTCTGCGCAGTAAGCCTGTCTTTTTCTGCTTGCCTATTCTGTGATATCATAATAAAAGGAGCGGCATATGCTGCTTGAAACGAAAGCATTAAGTTCAACAATATAAATGGGTAGGGGTCCCAATGGTGAATTAAGGCCATAGTATTTAATACGATCCAGGTAGCGAGAATAATACTCTGGATAATAATAAATCGCCAGCTTCCCATATTTGCGGCAACAGCGTCGGCAACTTTCTGGCCAATCGTCAATTTCTCATCAACAATCTCATTAACGTTTCTCACCGGAGGGTGCTCATGCTTAAATTTGGGGAAATGGAGATGGGCAAAATCATGCAGTTCTTTGGATACAGAAAGATGGGATGGGGATTGGCTTTGATTCAGGCTTTCGGAACTGGAAGTAACATCCATAGGTAAGTTTCTCCTTCTAAACAAGAGCAAAGATGAGCGATAAGTCCAAGAGTGCAAGCGGCGGCTTTTTGTCCACATGTGAATCGAACGAAGTCTGCTTCGTTTGAACAAACGATTGGTGTCGCTTTTCTTCGCTGCTTGCCTTCGGCATCAGCAGCCGAGAGTTTTGGCAATGATTATGCGCTGGACTTCGCTGGTGCCCTCGCCGATTTCGTTGACCTTCACGCTGCGCCAGTAACGCGAGACGGGGTATTCGTCCATAAAGCCGTAGCCACCATGGATCTGCACAGCCTGGTCGGCAGCGCGTTTGGCCGTTTCAGAGGCAAAAAGTTTCGCCATCGATGCCTCTCGCCTGTAGGGCTTCTCCTGCATATACAACCAGGCAGCCTTATAATACATTAAACGGGCCAGCTCTATTTCTGTCTCCATATCAGCCAGCTTGAACTGAATCGCTTGAAACTTGCTAATCGGCTGGCCAAATTGCCTGCGTGTTTTGGCATAGCTCAGCGCCTCGTCGAGGCAGGCCTGGGCGAGACCAACGGAGAGCGCAGCAATGGCGATCCGCCCGGCGTCGAGGATCTGCATAAACTGCTTGAAACCATCGCCCCGTTCTCCCAGGATATCTTCAGCTGGAACCATGCAGTCCTCAAAGGTGAGCGGGCGGGTATCGGATGCTTTCCAGCCCATTTTCTTATAGGGTTTGCCAATGATATAACCGGGCGTGCCTTTGGGAACAATAATATTGGTAATCTCTTTATGCCCATCGGAGCGCTTGCCGGTTACGGCGGTGATCGTTACGCCTCCAGTAATCTCGGTACCGGCGTTAGTAATAAAAGCCTTTGAGCCATTGATGTGCCAGGCGCCATCGCGCAGGACCGCGCGTGTCTGCGTTCCTCCAGAGTCGGAGCCTGCCTCCGGCTCAGTCAGACCGAAGGCCCAGAGCTGCTCGCCCCTGGTCAGCGGGGGCAAATAGCGCTGCTTCTGCGCTTCGCTGCCAAAGAGGTAGAAAGGGCTGGTACCAAGTGAGGTGTGGGCCTCCATAGTGATACCAACGGAGACATCGCCGCGCGAAATCTCCTCGATGGCAAGGCAGTAGGAGAGAAAATCAGCGCCCGCGCCTCCATATGCTTCCGGGAAAGGCAAGCCAAGCAGGCCAAGCTCCCCCATCTTTTTTATCAAAGCGTAAGGAAACTGACCGGTGCGGTCCATTTCTTCCGCGAGAGGTTTGATCTCCTGTTCAGCAAATTCACGGCAGGTATCCCGAATCGCCTGTTGCTCCTCGTTGAGCGAAAAGTCCATAGTGTGATGCTCGCTTTCTGTGGCCCAAAGTAGCGCATACCTGGTGTGATCCTTCGCACAAACTCAACCAGGTTCAGCCTTGATGAATCCGACACAAATATGCTGGCCTGGCTCTATTATAGCGAGAAGGAGAAAGGCTGAAAAGAGCGAGTTCACGGTAAGAGAGAATGGAGCGACGCAGGCAAGCTGCGTCGCTCCATTCTCTCTTACCCTATGAGCAGGGCCTTCAGGCGTTCTGACTCTTCTCCTGGACGCCAGCTCCAACACCCCGGCGCAGCATCGGCACTTTATTCAGTTCCTCCCAGGGCAGGTCGATATCGGTGCGACCAAAGTGGCCAAAAGCGGCGGTGGGCTGGTAGATCGGGCGGCGCAGGTTGAGATCCTGGATAATACCTGCGGGACGCAGATCAAAATGCTCGTTGATCAGGCGAACGATCTCTTCGTCGGAAACCTGGCCGGTGCCGAAGGTATCGACAAAGAGGGAGAGCGGGCGAGCCACGCCAATCGCATAAGAGACCTGGATTTCGACGCGCTCGGCCAGGCCAGCAGCAACCACGTTCTTCGCAATATGGCGTACAGCGTAAGCCGCAGAGCGATCCACCTTCGTGGGGTCTTTGCCGCTGAAGGCGCCGCCGCCGTGACGAGCCATGCCGCCGTAGGTATCGACGATGATCTTGCGCCCGGTCAAGCCGGCATCGCCCATAGGGCCACCGGTGACAAAACGCCCGGTGGGATTGACAAGAAATTTGGTACGTTTATCGAGCAAGTGTTCAGGAACGACTGGCTTGATAATGTGCTCAACGACATCCTGGCGGATCTGCTCCTGATCCACATACTCCGCATGCTGAGTCGAAATCACGACCGTATCGACGCGCACAGGCTTGCCATACTCGTACTGGACCGTGACCTGGCTCTTACCATCGGGGCGCAGGTAGGCCATAGGGCCGCTGCCGGCCCAGGACTTGCGGCGAACCTGAGAGAGCTGGCGCGTCAGTTTGTGAGCCAGGCTGATCGGCATCGGCATATACTCGGGAGTTTCATTGCAGGCAAAGCCGATCATCATACCCTGGTCTCCGGCCCCAATCCGCTCCAGTTCGTCATCGGTCAATTGAGCTACGCCATTTGCCCGCGTCTCCAGCGAGTGGCTGACGCCCAGGTCGATATCGGGCGACTGCTTACCAATCGAGGTCACAACACCGCAGGTACGATAGTCAAAGCCATACTCGGCGCTGATATAGCCTACCTGCTCAATCGTCTTGCGCACCACCGCTGGCATATCTATCCAGGCCGATGTTGTGATCTCACCAGCCACCAGCACCAGACCGGTTGTCGTAGCCGTTTCGCAGGCCACGCGCGCCATCGGGTCCTGCGTCAGAATCGCGTCGAGCACGCCATCGGAGATCTGATCGCACAGCTTATCAGGGTGCCCTTCTGTCACCGATTCACTGGTGAAAAACGCCTGCGGATTTTTCATAAAATTGCTCATACTTGGTTGCTCCTTCCACAAACGGGCCGGCGACTACGTGCCTGATTCCCAGGAACTGAGGTACTTCTCCTGCTCAGAAGTGAGTGTATCGATCTTCACACCCATGGCCTGGAGCTTGAGGCGCGCGATATCCTTGTCGATGTGCTGGGGAATGGTATAGACGCGTGGGGTCATCTCTTTGGCATGGGCAAGCATGTATTCGGAACCAAGCGCCTGATTGGCGAAGCTCATATCCATAACGCTGGCGGGATGACCCTCGGCTGCGGAGAGATTGACCAGGCGCCCTTCAGCGAGCAGGTGGACGTGGCGACCATCGGCATAGGTGTACTCGTCTACGAAGTCGCGCACGCGGCGTTTGTTTACCGCGAGCGCTTCCAGAGCTGGAATGTTGATCTCGTCGTTGAAATGGCCAGAATTGGCAATCAAGGCGCCGTCCTTCATGCGCTCCAGGTGGGCGCGGTCGATCACATTGACATCGCCGGTTACTGTCACGAAGATATCGCCGATGGCCGCAGCTTCGACGCCGGGCATCACGCGATAGCCATCCATAACGGCCTCCAGCGCGCGCGTAGGATCGACCTCGGTAACAACGACACTCGCGCCCATGCCACGAGCGCGTGAGGCCACTCCACGGCCACACCAGCCATAGCCCATCACTACTACCGTGCGACCGGCCAGTAGAATGTTTGTCGAACGAATAATCGCGTCAATCGAACTCTGGCCGGTGCCGTAGCGATTGTCAAACATGTGCTTGGTATCGGATTCGTTGACCGCCAGAACCGGGAAGCGCAGCACACCGGCTTTCTCCATACTGCGCAGGCGGATCACACCGGTCGTTGTCTCTTCCATGCCTCCGATGATATCGGAAATCAGTTCCGTGCGAGACGAGTGCAGGGTCGAAACCAGGTCGCAGCCGTCATCCATGGTCATCTGAGGCTTGTGGTCCAGCGCGGCATGGATATGCCGATAGTAGGTTTGCTCATCTTCGCCCTTGATGGCAAAAGTAGGAATGCCGTACTCGCTGATCAAAGCCGCGGCCACGTCATCTTGCGTCGAAAGAGGATTGGAGGCGCAGAGCACCAGATCGGCACCGCCCGCCTTGAGTGTGATCGCGAGATTCGCGGTTTCGGTCGTGATATGCAAGCAGCCCGACATACGCACGCCCCTCAGGGGCTGGTCGCGCTCGAAGCGCTCTTGAATGAGGCGTAGAACGGGCATGTCTTTGGCTGCCCACTCAATGCGGTCCTTGCCGCGTGGTGCGAGTGAGATGTCCCTGACATCTCCTCTGGCCGAAATAGTCATAACTGAGATTACCTCCTGTTGAAAAACACTTTCCACCAATTATAGCAGAGGAAATTCCCACCAATTATAGCAGAGGAAATTCCCTGCTATTTTGTTTCACTTCGCCTGCGAATTCCAGGCGGGGTCAAAATGCGAATATTCGACAAGGCTGCGATAGCGCGACATAATATCATCCATCGTCAGTGAGCGCAGACGAGCGATGCTGAAGTCTTCGCAGGCAAAAGAGCCGATCAGGTTGCCGTGAACCACCGCTCGCTTCAGGTCGTCTAGAGCATAGCGGCCATCAGCTCGCGGAGCGACTGTTGAGAGATAGCCGAGAAAGCCGCCGGCAAAAGCATCGCCGGCTCCGGTGGGATCGACTACTTCCTCAAGCGGATAGGTCGGAGCGCTGAAATAGGTGCCATCGGCCCCAAAGAGCAACGCGCCATAGCTGCCCTGCTTCACGATCACATACCTGAGACCAAGTGTGAGCAATTCGCGCACGCCCTTGAGAATACTGGCCTGCTCGGTATACTGGCGCACCTCCTCCTCGCTCATCAAGAGCACATCGACGCGCTTCATCACCTCGGTAAGCCGGTCGTACTCCGTCATAATCCAGAGCTCCATTGTGTCAAGAACCGTCAGACGCACCCGGGGCGCTGCCTGCAAAACCTCCATCTGAAGTTCAGGCTGAATATTCGCCAGGAACAGGAGATCACTCTCCAGATAGCTTGCAGGCAATACAGGATGAAAACCGGCGTAAACACCAAGCTGGGTATCCAGAGTATCACGCGCATTCATATCCAGGTGATAGCGGCCAGTCCAGCGAAAGGTACGACCTTCGCGAATTTGCAGGCCGTCGAGGTTTATGGGGCGGCTACGCCAGAAATCGAGGAACTCCTGAGGAAAATCAGAACCCACAACTGCGACCAGATTCACCGGACTGTAGAGAGATGCGGCAGTAGCAAAAAACGAGGCAGCCCCGCCAAGAACTTCTTCGACACGATTGAAAGGCGTCTCGACTGTGTCGAGAGCAACTGAACCAACAACGAGAATGGGCAAAACTCCCACCTTCCCTTTCAAATAAATTTGCCATCATTCCTGATCAAATAGGAGTTGCATCACTGAGATGCTCAATTACCCCATCCAGGAAAGCCAATGTATTCCCGAACTTTTCCCGCGCCATCTCGCGCGCGGGTGCTGTATTCAACGATTGAAAAAGCTCAACAAATTTTTCTTCGATGTGGCGCAGAATCGCGCAGAGCACATCGCCGTTCACTGCGCGATTGGGATAGCGAGCACCAAATTCGATCAACGAGGTTACGACGGCCAGGCCGCTCAGACGCCCAAGCTTATCGGCGTCATAAATCACACGGGCTTCCAGCGGCAGCTTTTCGCGCTCTTCCGCCGGCAGGGTCATTGTATGAGCCAGAATAATCTTCTCCACAGCGCCCACCAATTCGTCACCAGCCTGAATTTCACGCAGAAACTCCACCGCCATCTCCGCTGATTTCACGTGATGATCGTGAAAGCCGTGCTCTATCGTCGAGATATTATGGAGATAAGCGGAGACCACCAGCGCCTCCATATTGAGATCACTCGCCGCGCCGTCCTCCTCACCCTCCAGTTGCAGGGCCAGCATCTTACAAGTCGCCACCACAGCGCTAATATAGCGGAATCCTTCCTGACCCATTACGGATTCAGCATGTTCAGCAACGGCCCGTATGATTTCCGACTCCATGGACATGAACTTCTCCTACATGGTGATAGCCCGCGCAGAGTGCCGGCAAGGATTGCGTGTAAGGCGCGCGGGCAACGCCCGCCTCGGTGATCAAGGCGGTCACATGGCTATGCGGGGTGACATCAAAGGCGGGATTCGCCACGTAGACCCCTGGCGGGGCAATCGCACTCCCTCCAATGCTTGTCACCTCGGAAGGATCGCGTTGCTCAATCGGAATCTGTTCGCCGGAGGACAGGGTCAGATCGATAGTCGAACGAGGCGCAACCACGTAGAATGGAATATCATGGGCGCGCGCCAGCACAGCAAGCCCGTACGTGCCAATTTTATTTGCCACATCGCCGTTGGCTGCCACACGATCCGCTCCTACAAAAACCGCCTGAATCCCGCCGTGCCGCATAAAATGCGCGGCCATATTGTCAGTAATCAGCGTCAACGGAATGCCGGACTGTTGTAGCTCCCAGGCCGTCAGGCGCGCGCCCTGAAGCACAGGACGCGTCTCATCGACAAAAATATGCAGATGCTTGCCCTGCTGGTGAGCAACATACATAGGAGCCAGGGCAGTGCCAAGCCCGGCGGTCGCCAGCGCTCCAGCGTTGCAATGCGTCAGCAGTGTTGCCTGATCTGGAATCAACTCCGCTCCGTAGCGCCCCATTGCCAGGCAGGCTGCACAATCTTCGTCGGCCACCGCCTGCGCCTCGCGTTGCAAAAGTGCAACCAGTTCACCGGGTGCGCGGCCTGCCGCCAGGGCTTGATCGGCGCAGCGCAACATGCGCTCTACAGCCCAGGGCAAATTCACCGCCGTTGGGCGAGCCTGGCGCAATAACTCTGCCACTCTCGCCAGATGACTGCGCGCTCTGGCCGGCGTCAGCGTGGAAGCACCGGCCTGCCAGAGCCGGGTGAGGGCCAGAGCCATTCCAAAGGCAGCGGTCACACCGATCAGTGGCGCACCACGCACTTTCAAAGAGCGAATAGCTTCTGCAACTTCCTCTTCGTGGCGCAAGTGCAGGTAGAGTACCTGGTGAGGGAGAGCAGACTGATCAAGCACGCAGACAGAGCTGCCCTCAGAATCTTCCTCCCAACATACAGTGTATACACCAGAGGGATGGCGCGCATCAGCTACCATAGCAGAGTAACTCCTTTGCTCATCCTGTCTTACCAGGTAAGACAATCTTTTCTTGAGGCACTGCTATTGTAACAATTTTTGAACGATATGGCAAAACTTGCTTCCTCTACCTGCCGGGCGATAAACATCCGGTAGAGAAGGGGCTTTCCCACCAAATAGTACTAACCTCCGGCTCAGTCATTTCAGCGACACGACCAAATATGCTACCATAATGAGCAATAAACCGCGCGCGTGCCGTTATTTTAAGACTCTACAAAATGTTACTGAAAGCGTTGATTGTCCGTTCCACTACACAGAAGGATGAAAAGCCTTTCCATTCTGCGTCGGCCAGTTCTGACAGACAGGCTATGCGAAACAAACCGGAGAGGTGGCCTATTTATCACCTGCATGGAACGGACAGGTTGATAGCTCTCGCCACCGGAAGGGACCGTAGCGCATGGCCAGGGTGGAAACCAGGGAAAATACCTGGTCCTTTGAACAAATTTACGATGAATTTAAAACGCCCATCTATAACTATGTCTACCACCTGGTAGGAGACCGTGAACAAGCAGACGACCTGACACAGGATACGTTTTTGAAGGCGTTTCGCGCGCTGCCAAAAATGGATGCGAACCTGAAACTCTCGGCCTGGTTGTATCGTATTGCAACCAATACTGCTTATGATGCGTTGCGCCGCCGGAAGCTGATTGCCTGGCTACCCTGGCAGGAACTCGATCACGAACCCGCCGATGTGGAGGGCGCGGACCCCCAGGAAATTTACGGGACGACCGAGTTAGTACGTGCAGCCTTGCGGCGCATGCCACAGCAGTATCGAGCGGCCCTGCTTCTCTATACGCAGGAAGGTTTCTCCTATAGCGAAATTGCCCAGGCGCTGAACATAGCTGAAAGCGGCGTCAAGATGTATCTTTCACGCGCACGCCAGTCGTTTCGCGAGCATTATCGGGCCCTGGAACAAGGAGGGAGCAAATGAACTGCGAGCAGGCCGAGGAGCGGCTTAGCCCCTACCTTGACGGTATGCTCACCCAAGACGAACGCCGGGAAATAGCTATTCATTTGCAATCCTGCTCTCGCTGTATGGCGCTCCTGGCCGAGTTTCGCCAGAATGATATTCTCCTCGCTCGGCTCCCGCGCGTCAGTCCCGCTGCCTCCCTGCACGAGCGGATTTTTTCTACACCAGAAATGATCGAGCTGGCAAAGAACGCTTCCAGCCGGTCTTTTTTTTTCGATGAGCCAACCCGCTCCTTACCTCCCATCTGGCAAAGCACGTCCGAAAGAATTGATCGTTTGCGGCCCGTTTCACTAGGCAGCAGTCATTCTCCGAGGGAAGCAACGATAGAAATATCGCCAACTCCGCCTACAATCTCAACCCACCCGGCCCCACCTGCTCCAGTACGTGACAAAAAGCACCTGGCAACCCCGCTGAAAATAGTCATAGCAGCAGCATTTATCCTCTCTCTTGGCACAGCAAGCCTCCTGAGCCTTAGCCTGCATCATACAACGGCGGGCGCGGATACGGCAGGAGCAATCACCCCTCCGGCTGCAGCGCCGGGATCAGGGCAATCGATCCCTCTGGCCGCCGGAACGCGCTTTGTCTTCCTGCAAGATTACGCCCTGTGGAGCACGCTGGCCGATGGCAGCAAGCAGCAGCCGCAGCGCCTGACGCCTCCTTCGGTCACAGTGGCCCCCGGCTGGCTTGTCAGTCCAACACCGACCGGCCACACGGCTGGAGACATGCTGGCCTACATCGATTTGCGAAGCGCGACTGTTCATACAATTCGCAGCGATGGCCAGCAGGATACCCCCATCCGGCAAACACTGCTCAAGACGGGAGGCGCAACCGCTTCGGCCTGGAATAGCCAGATGGGAGAGACGATCTTGAATAGCCTGGCCTGGTCAAAAGACGGGAGTATGCTCGCCTTCGTAGGCGACCCCACAAGCAGTGGCCAGGCAAACCTCTACCTCTATTCACTTGCGACGGGCAAGGTACAGGAGATCCTGCCAGGCACGCGCGGAAGCGTCGCGCACCCGGCCTGGTCTCCTGACAGCACGCGAATGGCCTTCACAGTAACACAGGATGGTGTAACCAGCGTTCTGGATTACAATGTGCGGACCCGGCAGGTACTGGATCTGAGCAACCTCCAGGCCGCGCAGGGCACCAGCGCGAACGGTGTGCTCACGCTGGCCTGGTCGCCCGCTACCAGTGACCCGGCTGTTACCTGGAGCCTAGGTTCAATCGGGCATATCACCAGCCTGTGGATCCATCGTGTAGGCACAGACGGCACCATCTATCCCCAGCAACTGGCGAGCGGAGATTATCTCCAGGCGCTCTACAGCCCGCAGGGCGATAACGGCGTGGGTGCCTGGTTGCTGGTAGCGACGAATGCCGGGCAGGCGGGCGATATCTGGCGCATAGATCTGCGGCCGGGCGCGGAGCTCATTCCGTCAAGCCAGGGGAAACAGGTCAGCTTTGCCGCCTGGTCTCCTGATGGCTCAACGATTTTCTACCTGGATGGACAGACCAGCGGTGCGGGCCAGGGCTACTTGGTGAATGTAACCACTGGAGCCAGTTATTGGCTCGCGAACGGCGTCCGGATCAATCCCGCCCCGACCTGGTCAGCAGATAGCTCACAACTGGCTTATAGCACCGGGACACGCATCAACATTGCCAATGCATCCAACGGCAGCCAGCTTGCCCAATTGCAACTGCGGGGTCTGGCCGCAAATCTCTCCTGGTCCCCCGCCGCGACCCACCAGATGGTCGTGGCACTGGCAAACGGCAAGCCAGGCATTTATCTGATTGATACCTCACACAACACATCGTTGCAATTGGGCCAGCAGAGCATCAATGGCCAGATTCAGTGGACCGAGATCCCCTGATGATATCCCCGCTTCCCAGGTGCGAGTATGAGATCGCGCCTGCGGAGCTCGCCCTGCGTTATCTGTGCAGTAGAGACAGGCACTTCTCGCATATTTCCACTGTGCAGGCAAAAACTTCCTGCACGGCTGCGCCGTGCGAACTCCACGAGCCAGGGCTGGAGTGATGGTACGCAGAAGCCGACACACTCTCAGCGGGAAACAGCGTAGATCAAACATTCGTACAAGCACTGCGTCAACATTTCACGCGTATGTCTATAGGTTTGTATCTATATTCACAACATTTTCACAGAAGATAGGCATTTCTTAGCGATAAATTAATACCGGGCGAGTATAGTAGAAAGTGTGAGTGTTCTTACGGTCGAACTGGTGGTTTTAGGTGATACTGGAGGAAAAATACAATTATGCCAGAAACAATTGTTACAGAACCGCTGAACCAGATGTTGAAGTCAATTGCTTTGCAGAAGCGTACAGGATTGTTGCGAGTTGAACGGTTTGGAGAAAAGAACACCGAGCATGGGGAGATTTATTTCGAGGGAGGGCGTCCGGTGCGGGCGCGAACCGACCGGGAAGGGGGGCAGGAAGCTTTTCAGCATATATGTGGATGGAAACGAATCACCTGTTCGTTTCATGGTATGAGCAGGCCATATCCTGTTAACACACGGGTATTGACCGGGTCCAGGGAGCCGCAGATGGACGCGAAAGCGCCAGCACGCTCACAGCCAGAGGGAGAGCAGCAGACCGAGAACCTGACCCGTTTGCCCGAAGTTCCCTTTGCTGGAAGAGAGACGGATCAGTTCGCGACGTCCTCTATCGGAAGGACAGGAGTAGCGCAAACGTCACCATTGGCCAGAACTGCCCCTGGAGAGAATAATCCTGCGAACATTTCTTCCATACCAGGCAACCGGCCACTCATTTTGCACGGCGCCAGGTTGGAAGAATATACGCCGGCTCCGCCAGCCAGGCCATCACGCGCGACTATACGGTGGACAACGCACCGGGGTCCAGATCTGAACCTTCCCTTACCCACGCCGCGAAAACCGCCGGTCACGCCGCGCCTGGGGCCGCTGCCAGGCGAAGAGGCTCTTCCCGGACGGGCCGCCATTTTCAAAGCCAGAGTCACAGCTACTACCGCCCAGGCAATTCAACGCCTGGAACGCCGTGAGCGCATCGTCTTTATTCTGCTGGATGGACGCCGAACAGTGGAAAACATCGCCCGCCTGACCCACCAGACCGAGTACGATGTGGAGCAGATTCTGGTTCATCTGGCACAGGCCGGCTACGCACAATACATTCAGGGGTAGGGTAGAAAAAGCAAGGAAAGGATGAATTTTTGCCTGCAAATAAAAACTGAGGGGAAAAGTGATAACTAAACGCTTGCTCATACGTTATAATACATAGGCCTGGGAAGGAAGGCGGGATGTGTGCGAGCAAGCATATCCACCTCGACGAGCACGCTTGTAACACACATTTACGATTACGTGCAACCTTTTCCCCATGGGGTTTGCACGCGCCCCTTCTGGAGCTTCGCGTTGCTACCCGCAATAGCGTAGTAGGGGAGGACGAGCTGGCACCCCGTCTCTCCCTTACTTTTGTTTTGGAGAAAAAAATACTCTCTCCATCAGAAACACCCAAAAGGGCTAATTGTTCTACAGAAGGCACACGCAAAAAGCTAGAACAGATACAATGAAACAGGTTCTTATGACACACGCGCAATCAACGAACTGGGATAGCTTCTTGTTTGTCTAGCGCAGCAAACAGACGCAGCTTTGCTCCGGATCAAAGGTATCACACGAGAAGGTCCGATGAACGGTTCACTCCAACACAAAGAGGCAGCAAGCGGAAGGCAGAGTGGAACAGGATTCCTCAGAAGAGGTAAGACGCGCCTGGCGATGCGATCCCTGGGAGGCAAGCTGATCATCAGCGCGGCCTTGACGCTGTTGTTGTGCATGCTTGTGTTCGCTCTACTCTCCTGGTACATCATCAGGGCATTTTACGAACGGGCAGCGAGCAGCGGCGCGCAAACGTCGCTGGTCGGCATCCTCAACATAGAGAGTGGGCGAGTCCTGCAAATTTTGCTGGGCATCAGCATTTTTGTGACCGCGTTGGGGATCATTATCTATACCGTTGTCGCACGTGCGCTTTTTATTCGTCCATTACAGCAGGTACAGAGCCACATTCAGGAACTGGTTCCCGACGAAGCAGACACCGACGCTCCAGCCGACGAATTAACACGCCTGACCCGCTCGCTCAATCTGCTTTCTACCTCGCTAGCAACGCGTGAAAGCGAGAATCACGAGATTACCAGGCAGATGAGCGACTTACTTACCATGGGGGACATTCTGCTCTCTACGCTGGACCTGGAGCATTTGCTCAGAGAAGTTGTCTCGCGGCTGGGACCAATTATGTATGCCAGAGGAGTAGTTTTGCACCTGTATGGACGCGAGATGGTATCTCCGTGGGCGGTAGCACGATGGGTAGAAAAACGAGGATTGTTCGTGGCGAACGAGGAAACGCTTATGGAAAGCGACGAGACGGGCTTTCACTCGATTCACATCGACCCGGAAGGCGACATTACCCTGGCCGTTACCACCAAAATGGCGGCCATCTCGGTTCCTACCCGTCGGCCAATAAGCCAGACAGCCAGCGGCAAACGCCGGGCGTTGCGCGCACCCAAGCTGACGCCACCGCCGCCAACCTATACGCCGCGGCGGCCCCGCATTCCACGCTCGGCTCTGAACGACCTGGATATGACGCTGGCGCGGATGGCTATGCAAAAGCATAAAATCGTCTATGCCGAAAATATCGCCGCGATCTATCAGGAACGCGGCGAAGCCTGGGCACACATGGCACTGGAAACCGGCTATCGTTCGGTTATCGCGGTGCCTATGCTTCTGCAAGAACAGTCGATTGGCGCGTTTATTCTTTATGATGACGAGGCGCGGCCGGTCACGCAAAACGATACCTTCCTGCTCACCACAGCAGCTATTCAGGTGGCAATGGCTATTCAAAACTCCCTGCTCTTCGCCGAAGTGCGGGACAAAAACGCAGCGCTGGAACGTGTGAATCGCTTGAAATCAGAATTTCTGGCGACCGTGACTCACGAGCTGCGCACACCGTTGCACAGCATTATCAGCTATGGTGGGTTGATCCTGGAAGGATTCCTTGACGGGGAGCTGACCGACGAGCAGGAGGAACATATCCAGTTCATGGTCAATCGGGCAGAAGACCTCTCAAGGCTGGTTGACGATATGCTGGATCTGTCCAAAATTGAAGCTGATCGGCTGGAGGTCAGGCCAGAGCCTCTACGAATAGAAAAGTGCCTGCAAGAAGTCATCAATCAGTTAAAACCGCTGGCAAATAGCAAGGGACTCGACCTGACCCTGGAGATTGAAGAGGATCTTCCGCTGGCGCTGGTCGATAGCCACCGCACGCGGCAGGTGGTCTTGAATCTGGTCTCGAATGCTCTGAAATTCACTGAAAAAGGGGGAGTGAGACTGTGTTGCAACGTTCTGGAGCGCTACGATATGCTGCGTGTATCCGTCCATGATACAGGCATAGGCATTTCGCCAGCAGCTCTGGATTATATTTTTGAAGCATTTCGCCAGGCCGATGGCAGTACCACGCGCCGTTTTGGGGGAACCGGGCTGGGGCTGACCATCGCGCGCAAACTGGTTGAATTGCAGGGTGGAGAAGTGGCGGTGGAGAGCACTGTCGGACAGGGATCAACGTTCTCCTTTACCCTGCCTATCGCTGCCCCAACACCGGTACGCATAGAGCGATGAGCAGCGAAGAGAAAGGAGAACGATGGTCGCTTCAACAGAACCATCTACCTCCAGAGGAAATGGCCGGGAAGAGCGTTGCCCGGCTTTAGAATTGGATTATGAAACATATGAGTATACCAAATACATCGGCAGCTTCTGCGGCAAAGGGATCGCAGGCACCTGGCATTCTGATCATCGAGAATGAAGTCTCTAATCGTATTCTGATCGAACGCGTGCTCTCAACGCGTGGGTATCGCTGTATTTCTGCCTCAAATGGCTTGGAGGCCCTGAAAATTCTGGAGCAGGAGCGGGTCAGCCTGATTCTGACCGACCTCTCCATGCCTGTCATGGATGGCTACCGCACTACTCAGCTCATCCGCGAGCGACCCGGCATGGAACGTGTGCCGATTGTCGCGGTCACAGCCTACGCACAGAGCGATGAGAACGAGGCGGCAATGCAGATTGGCTGCAACGAATACCTGACCAAGCCATTCAAGCCGCGCCAGTTGCTGGAAGTGGTTGATCGCTTATTGCCAGGAGAAGGACACTAAGTATGTACTGACTATTTCATCCATCGTAAAACGGCGGAACAGCTATGTTGCCCAGGGAAGTCCTTCCCAGATATGTATGCTGCAATAATTCCTGGGCAATTTTTCTTTGTTCAGATGGGACAGGATGGATTCCGTCCATTACTTCCACAACACTGGTGATATCTTGGTAGCGCAACGCAATTCCATACATTTTGAGGAATTCGTATGCATTGTTCATAGCGGCCTTGATCGCATTATTCCCACTCACCACCAGGTAACGCCCAAAAACTTCTGCGGCCGGATTCCCGCGCATCGGAAAAGTCTTTTTAGGATGAGCCTCGACAGTCAATGGGATAGCAGAAGCCTTCCACACTGGAGGAATCCCAAGAATAACCACTGTATCCAGCTGCGCATTGTTTAGCTTGAAGCCCAGAAGGTCCCCAAGCGCTATTTCATAATGTCCCTGAATGACCAGGCACACGCTTTCAACCGCAACCCGGAGCCTCTCTAACGCTCTCTGCAAGTTCTGTATCTCTGTGTCAGATGCATTTGCACTATCCTGAAACTGAGCCAGCAGGCTCTCTAAAAAAGCCTCGTTCTCAATACACCATTGCAGGAGAAGATTCCCTCCATCGCTGATAATCAGAGTCGTGGGCCCGGCAAACTTTAACTGCGAAAATTGGTGCGGCAGATCGGACAAAACTGTGCTTTTTACTGCAACATTCTCTGTAGCACATCCATAGTAACCTTGTTGTAGATACGCGTCCTGGTGGAGAAACGTATTGATTGCCCCTCCATAAAACAGAGAAACCGGCGCGGAGCCTTCCTGACCATTTTTCTTCCAGAAGAAGCCTTTCCCAACGCTATCTCCCGCTTCAGCCACTTCATAAAGAAACGCCTCTGGAGCAAATTGAATAGAAGTATTCTTCGCGGCACATTCAATATCCGGGGGATGTAAAAATCCCTGCACTAGCGAAGAATTGGCAAAATTCACTTTGATAAGCAGATTCTCTAAAAATTGGAAAAGATGCGCAATTTCCTCTCTCTCCACAATGCCAGCAGAAAGTGCCGTGCCTCCTAAGCCCATCAAAAGGCCGCCGAGAAGTTTTCTCCGGGATAGTGCCTTCTTTACAGGGGCGATATCTGTCCGAACAGCCATGTATCATTCCTCGCGCTGGTTAACGATTCTACATACTGAGTAACGAGAAAACCTTTGACTGCTAGTAAAAGTATTATACCATAGCACATTTTTCTGTACTGTCTTGTTTCTTTCTGATCCTTACCAGGTGCCTTGAGGAGCTTCGACTCAGCGCCAGATCCTCGTAGCGCATTCTTGGCAAATCTGCTAAGATAGCAGCAGAGAACATTGCCAAAGACCGGTCAAATACAAACAACGGCCGGTCTCTCGCTTTTGGTATGCGCAAGCAAATAAGCAAAGAAGCTGGAAGGCTTATGGACACGAAGCTGGTCAGTCAGGCAATCAAAGATGTGGCTTGCGATGCACTGATTATAGGAGCGACATGTGTAGACAAAGGCCAGGAAAAGAAAGCGCCTGTATTTTCAGCCTTCACTGTAGAAGGGACGCTGCTGGGAGCTTACAGCTTTACAAAATACCAGACACAGCCGGATAATAGCAGCAAGGTAGAGCGGCTCCTGTTTGTGAGCGCTGACGCCCGGAGCAAGACGCAGCAAGAAGCACTCCGGCGCGGTATAATGATAGCAGAGGGTGCCAATTTTGCGCGCGATCTGGTCAACGAGCA
>DATGKW010000231.1:0-3119 GCA_035294465.1 Ktedonobacteraceae bacterium
GTGCTCGCCTGCGCATCGTAGAAAATGATGGCGTGCTCGGTTTTACTTTGCCTCGCGTGCTGATTAGAGCGTTAAAAAGAAGAACTTAAACGATTGTCGCCGCCTCCACCGAATAGATCGAGGGCAGGAAATCAGCGATGAACTCCCCATTCTTCTCATTTCTCTCCGGAAGCATAGGGAGTCCATCACGCAGCTTATTTCAGCTAAATCGTTGCGGCCACCGCCGACTGGCGCCTCAGTACCCAGGCGGTGATTGCCAGCAATACCAGTGTACTCGCCAGGATCACCCCGATATCAAGCAGATTACCACTGAGCGACCCCTGGCCCTGCATGGCATTGTAGACCCCGTCAGTAATATAGTACGGCGGCAGAATCTTCACGATCTGTGCAATGGGATTATCCCTCATAAGCGTAGCTATAGGGCCAGTGAAGATTGCTGGAATGATATAGATGAAAAACAGCAACCCACTGACCCCTCCGGCAGTGCTCGCCGACGAGAAAATGCCGCCGATGAGCAAGCCTAACGCGAGAGTGAAACACGCTCCGAGCAGCGTGTAGAACAGCACCAAAAAAACCTGGCCAGTAAAAGCGCTCGTAATAGCCAGAACAACTCCCGACAGGAGAAGCTGATACACCAGCGAAACTAGCAGCTTGCCCAGGATCACATCGGTAAAAGAGGCTGGTGTGACCATCAACATGCGCAGCGTCTTCTTCTCCTTTTCCTCGATTAGCAGGCCGGGCACCAGCGAGAGTCCGACGACAAAGGAGACCAGCAGCGAAACAGTGCCATAGTAGGCCCCCGAAAGATTTCCGGTACTGGCAGTGGATGGAGGATTAATCACTGCCGTGTTCAACTGAAGTGGCGGTTGTGGGCTGGCAACCTGGCGCGCATAGTTGGTAATCGCAGCCTGGAGTAGCAGGCTCTGCTGCTGATTTATATTGGTGCCATTGATATACAGGCTCACCTGTGGATGGCTCCCGGCCCGCAGAGCGCTGTCGAAATTGGCAGGGATAATCAAACCTATGTCATAGGCAGAATTTCTCGTGCTTCCATTCGGGCCGAAAGCGGCTGTCACGTCAGCCGGCGAACTAGCCTCGGTCACGTTTACCGGCTCGAAACCGCCGCTCACCACCTGCACAAGGCGCGACTGACCGGGATCATACACGAGAATATTCGTGGTATGACCGCTAATCAGCTTACCAACGACGAGAAAGAAAATGGCCATCGCAATCGGCATAATCAGTACAACCACAGTTGCTTTGTTTAACAAGATATCAATACCATCTTTGCGGGCGATAGCCAGCACTGAACGTGGATGCATGGTAGAAACTCCTTCGTGCTTATGCCGGGGAGACGCCGGCCATTTCGATAAACACTTCTTCTAGCGTCGCTTCCTGCGAATGAATGGACTGCACTTTGCCTTCTGCCAGCAACTGCGCCAGCCGGGCCTGATCTCCAGGATCATCCATACGCAGCGTGACTTCTGTGAACATGCTGCTGCCGTTCCCATTTACAGCCGGGCCGGCCAGCGTTGCCACAATGGTACGCTGCCCATGCGCAAGCTTGAGGCTGCGCGGCGTGTCATCGGCGACAATGCGCCCCTGGTGGAGAAAGGCCACGCGCTGGCAAAGTTGATCAGCCTCTTCGAGCAGATGGGTAGTCAACAGGATGGTTATGCCATCCCGGCCCAATTGTTCGATCGTACCGCGCACTTCGCGAGCTGAGATCGGATCAAGCCCCCGGCCAGGTTCGTCGAGGAAAAGCACGGGCGGCTTATGCAGCAGCGCGCGCGCGATCAGCAAGCGCTGCTTCATGCCATTGGAAAACGTGCGCACCGGATCTTTCGCGCGGTCCCGCAGGCGAACAAGCTCAAGCACTTCCTCGGCGCGGCTCTCTGGCAGGTTATAGAGCCAGCAGCTAAAATGCAGATTGCTGCGCGCCGAAAGTCGCTCGTATAGATTCTGCTCCTCTGGTACCACACCAATACGCTCTTTTAACCGTTGCCGATCATGAACCACGTCGCACCCGGCGACGGTTGCGCGTCCAGCGCTCGGCACAATTTGACCGGTGAGCATGCGAAGAGTGGTTGTCTTGCCCGCACCATTAGGTCCCAGCAGGCCAAAGATTTCGCCGCGCCGCACGCAGAAGCTGATTCCCGCCACCGCCTCCTTGTTTTTGAAGGTACGGCGTAAATCAACGGCTTCTATTATCAGATCATTCGTAGCCATCGTTATTGTATCCTCCATTCGTCTGATTTCATCCTCAGCGACTACGATGCAAGCGCTTTTGCATCTCTTGAACAAGAGCCAGAATGGGCACAGCAAGCGGAAGAAGAACCCAGGCCGATTGAAACGTATACTTGCGCACGTAGAATTCCTTCTGCTCAAGCTCGAACGCTACTTCCTGCCAGGCGCTCCCACGCCTTGTAACATCGATAGCATAGAGGAGCAATGGCACGTAGTTGAGCGCAATCCATAAAGGAACCAGGCCCATAAAACCTGGAGAGGCCGGGTGAGTGCGATAGGTGGAGAGCATAAGAACCCCAAGACCCACGCCAAGAATCACAGCGCCGGCAAATTCAGCGAAGATACATTTCGAGCCATGCAAAACGATGCCTAAAGCTGTAAGCTTGCGCATATCAATGATGGTTTCCCTCTTGCGTATCTGCTGTTCCTGGTCTGACATTGTAAACCTCCTCTTTGTTGAGCAAATGCTTTTCTCCGATACGGCTATCGTTGGACGCAACTGTAGCATGAGCCAGATCGCGTGCGCCATAAAATCCGGCTGAATGGAGTAAACGCGCGTATAACAGGAGGAAAAACCAGCCTGAAAAAACGGTGAAGCCGCTGAATGGAGTAAATCGGCGCATGAATAGAGGCTGGCAGACGGCAAAAAACATGGTAGAATACGAGGGATTTTCGGAAAAACTCTATCAAGGATGGAGCGATGTTACAGATCCGACGCCTGGAAAAAATCTGCGACGGGCGCAGCGTGCTGGCTATCGACGCTCTGGACATTGACGCCGGCGAAGTTGTGGCCGTACTTGGCCCACAGGGTAGCGGCAAAACGCTGCTCATCCGCCTGCTGGCCGGTATCATCGCTCCAAGCGGTGGGAACA
>DATGKW010000232.1:0-21865 GCA_035294465.1 Ktedonobacteraceae bacterium
AGATCAGAAAGCAGGCTCTTTGATCTTATCTTTCTTCTTTCTCTATCATCACATACTATCCCCCCCACCATCTGCGGCATCTCTCACGTTTACATAGCTCCTTATCCGGCAAAGAGGAGATAGTCGGAGGAACAATACTTCTTCCAGATAACGAGCACTACTCTTAAAATATACCTACTGGTGAGGTTAGTTGTCAAGGGAAAAAGCACGAGATTTCTGCCCGAATATCGACCAGGATGATATTCGGGCAGAGCATAACGACGATATGTGGCAGGTAAAGAGTATAGCGCTAAAAAAGCGCACCTTGTGAACTATGAGCTACACAGGCTTGCCCATGTGGAAATTCTGCCAGGGCAGAACGCGTGGTGAAATGATCGGTTCTCACTTCAATGTCACTATAAACTCCCGCAGTTCATACCCGGCAGTGATATCATTCCAGCCCATGCCGGGCTTGCGCTCGATGCTCAGGTCAGCGAGCGCGAGCAGGCGGGTGAGGAGCGTGTCCGTTTCCTGGATGGCAAGGTAAGAACCTGGACAACGATGAGCGCCATCACCGAAGCTCATGAGTTCGGCGGGGATGCGCTCACCTGCAAGCTTGCGCGCGGGACAGAGTTGGAGCGCGTGTTCGCCTACGATGTCGCCATCGGTGTTACTCATGTGAATGTGCAGATCGATTAGCGACCCCTGCGGGATAAGGATGGATTGGCCATGGTGGTCTAAGAGCAGATCGGCGGTAGCGCGGCGATAAATATGGCCAACTACGGGTTCCAGGCGCAGAATTTCGTGCAAGATAGCGTAGCGCTCTTCTTCGGGCGCGGTCAGGTAGCGCACGCGCAAGGACGGCTGTTCCATGAGATGCCAGGCCGCGATACTGATAAATTCGCGCGTCGTCACCATGCCAGCGGCGGCGAAGGTGACACACTCGGTGAGGATTTCCATGCCATTATAGCCCTGGGCAAGCAGGTGAGATATCAGATCCTCGCGAGGCTGGCGACGACGCACCTTGATCGCCGGCTGAACATCAAGGAGAAAGAATGTCAGGATACTCCGTTGATTACCGATATAATGCCAGAGCGCTCGCGGCCTCCAGCCCAAAGGCTCTATCTTGCGTTTGAAAAACGCAGCTAATCGAGCATCCATGCCAGGCAGACGACTGTTTGTCAGGCCAACCACTTGAGCGGCTACACCGACCGCCATCTCCATAGCCAACCGGCTGAGATCAGCGCGACCGGCAGAGCGTAAACGCGCAATCAGGCGATCCGCCAGCCTTTCCATCAGCTCGCGGTACTTGAGGCTGACCGTTCTTGGCGCGAAGAAACGCGCGGTCTGCCGGCGCTGCTCGTGGTGTACCTTGCCGTCCTGGTAGAGAATAGGCTCGCGTATCATATGCGGCATTTGCGCGAACAGCTCAGCTTTGAAACCAGCCTGGCAGGTGTTGTTATTGCGCAGAATACTCCTGGTCAACTCGAAATTGCGAATGTGCCAGGTCCCACCGGCATCGCACTCGAAGGCTGGGCCTCCAAGCTCTTGCAGGCGCGTTTTCTTGTGCGAAACAGGAGAGTGTTCGACAGGGCAGCGACCCTCCGCAGAGTTCACTGCGGGTTGGAAAGATGAGTTTATCGTTTGCATAGTATTCAAACTCCGTGAAACAGGTCAATCGATAGCACTGTAACGATATACTAACTATCATAAGTTACTATCTATAACTTATGATATAATATATATCATAAATCTCACAAAAGTCAACCCCTCCGAACGGATGAACGGAACACTGCAAAAATTGCCACCCAGGCCGGAGCCGTCCATCAACTAGCAGTTAAGAGAGATAATTGTTGTGATTACGATGAGCTGGAAATCTATCGTAATCACAACAATTATCATGCCGGGCATTGCAGGCACGAGTAAGTAAGAACGATGGGAAGCAGAGGTACGCAGGAGCGCTTGCTCGTGGGAAATAAGCCGATTTGTGCGAATTGCTGAAATATGCCATACTTACTATACGGCGTGACAAGCCTTTTCAGGTTTTTTCATAAGGTTTATTGTAAGTATTTTGTGAGGAATCATTATCATGGATATGCAGGACCGCAGGGTCAAGCGCACGCAAAAGGCGCTGGCCATGGCGCTGGTCGCGCTTACCCTGGAAAAAGGCTACGCGGCCATTACTATTCGCGATATCACGGATCGCGCTGAAGTAGGCTACGCGACATTCTTCCGCCATTATCGCGATAAGGACGCACTCTTAAAAGATGTCCTGGATGTCGTTTTGGACGAATTGATGGGTCTGCTTCAGGCTCCCATGCAAGACACAGACCACGCGGCCGCCGGGACATTGATCTTTAAGTATGTCAAAGAGCACAGCGAAGTTGTTCACGTCCTGCTCAGCAGTCGTGAATCATCGAGCATGATGCACAGAATTATCGAAGCCGGGGTACAGAGTGTCTTCAGCCAGAACATACCTTCCTCAGAAGGGTCGGTGCCTGCTGAGATCGCGGCCTATCATCTTGTTACCGCGACTATCTCTCTGATTCAGTGGTGGCTAGAACATCAGATGCCATACTCTCCAGAACGCATGGGGCTGGTCTATCAAGATCTGATTGCGCGCCCAACGCACACGGCAGCTTTCGAGCAAGAAAACGAGGTTGAACGCACCACGTGATGAAACGATACAGAACGTGATAACTCGATTACATCCGATACTTGCCAGTGTAGAAGAAATCTTCTACACTGGCAAGTATCGTTTGTTTTGGCCATGCGCGCAAAAGCACGCAGGCCAGGTTGGTACGTGTGATGAAGGAGAGATTTAGCCCTATGGAGAAGCAAACCCCCGATTTTGATTCCATCAAACAGATCAGCCCCTATGGAGCAGAATATTGGAGCGCCCGCGATCTCATGCCGCTCCTGGGTTACGATAAATGGCAACGTTTTGAAGATGCTATCCGTCGAGCAATGGCGGCCTGCGAACAGGTCGGGCAAGTCGTTTCCGATCACTTTACCAGCGCCGGTAAAGTGATCACCGGTGGGAATGGTAAACGTGTTCTTCATAGAAATGTTTGCAAAGAGTGAAAAGTTGGTAGCATTCATTTTTCACTTTTGCAAACATCTCTAGAAGAGAGTAACAAGCATTAACGCTTGGTGTACTGTGGAGCCTTGCGGGCGCGTTTGAGTCCGGGTTTCTTGCGCTCCTTCATGCGAGGATCGCGGGTCAGATAGCCAGCCTTGCGCAAAGCGGCTTTCCATTCGGGGTTCACGCGCAGCAGGGCGCGTGCCACGCCGTGGCGGATCGCGCCGGCCTGGCCGCTGGTGCCGCCGCCGACGACGCGCACGGTCATACTATACTGCTCGGCAACTTCTAACAGACGCAGGGGAGCCAGTATCGTCGAGGTTAGAGCGTCACGTGGCCCAAAATACGCCTGAGCATTTTTGCCATTCACGATCACGCTGCCGTCGCCGTTGGGAAAGAGACGCACACGGGCTACAGCCGTCTTACGCCGTCCCACGCCATAGTAATATTCGCCTTTGATGGTATCGGCCAAGGTAGAATCTCCTCTTCTTTACTCTTCTGCCCGCGTTGGCTGCTTCAACAGCGCTTGCGGGCCGGTCCATGGTACAGGCTTCTGCGCCGCATGCGGATGCTCTGGACCGGGATAGATCTTCAAGCGACCCATCATCACATCGCCAAGCTTGTTATGCATGACCATACCCTTGACCGCGTGTTTAAGTGCGCGCTCAGGGAAGCGACCTTCCAGGACCTGGCGCAGTGTTGTCTTCTTCAAGCCGCCGGGGTACTGACTATGACGATAGTAGATCTTCTGGTCGAGGCGTTTACCTGTCACCGCGATCTTAGCGGCATTAATCACCACCACAAAGTCACCACACGGCATATGAGGCGTATAGGTGGGTTTGTGTTTGCCGCGCAGAATCTGCGCGATCTGAGATGCCAGGCGACCCAGGACCTGCCCCTCGGCGTCGATGACGTACCACTGCGGGTCCAGTTCGGAAGCCTTGGCACTATATGTCTTCCTCATTCTCTCGTTCTCCCAATGAAGTACGCATTCCTAAATTCAGGCGTACATCTGATCCCAAATGGAACTCTTCAGGATAGCTTACCCCTACCAGGCACAGCCCATGCGACGGAGCGGCCGGACCGGGGTGTGTCTTACGCGCCTGCCGCACAATCAGAGCAAACTCATCCACATCCAGACGTTTTTGCCCAACCAGCAGCAGAGTGCCAACCATTCTGCGAACCTGCCCCGTGAGAAAAGCATCCGCAGTAAAATCACAATAGATAAGAGCGTCCTGGCGGATACATTCCGCCTTGAACATTGTTCGCACGCAGGAGTGCGGCCCTGGTCTCAAGGGATTGCGCTCATCGGGACTGCTCCCGAAAGCCCCAAAATCCTTGCGCCCAGGCAATTCTCGGCAAGCGGCCTGCATCAGATCAACATCCAGCGCCTGCGGGCGAAAGTAGCTATACCTGGCCAGCAAAGCAGTAGGAGCGCTATCGTTCCAGATCGTATAGCGATAGGAACGACTCCTGGCACTATAGCGGGCGTGGAAGCCTTCGGGAACCTCCTGCGTCCAGCGTACAGCTATTGAGGACGGCAAAAGCGCATTGAGCGCCTTCAGCCAAACCTGAGGATCCAGGTGAGCCTCGGTCGAGAAATGGATCACCTGCCCACTGGCATGAACTCCGGCGTCTGTGCGACCGGCGCCGTAAACCACAGACTTCATGCCTGATATGCGAGCTATTGCCTCCTCAAGTGTGCCCTGGATAGTCCGTCCATGGGCCTCGGCCTGGCGCTGAAAGCCATGATAGCCAGTGCCATCATATTCAATGCCACACGCCAGCTTACGCATACGCCAGAAATCCGTTGGCGACTAGACCAGAGCGATCTGTGCCATATCTGCATTATCTCCCTGGCGCTTCCCCAGCTTGGTAATGCGGGTATAGCCGCCTGGGCGGCCGGTATAGCGAGGAACCAGCTCGTCGAAGATCTTCTTCACAACCAGCTCATCTGGCAGAGCCTTCAGAATCTGGCGGCGGGCATGCAGTTCAATAACCATCGCCTGATAAGCAGCTTGCAGAGCCTCCTCAGCCTCCTCCTCCTTCGAAATGATATCCAGCAAGTCGCTGCGACGCTTCTTATACTTATCCTCCAGGAATTTGCGGCCCTTCGGAGTAAGAGGCGGCAGGCCCAGCTCTGCACGCTGCTCGTTGGACTCCACCTTGTACGAAAGTGAATAGCGACCCTTACGAGCAAATTCCAGAATTCGCTCGGCCTTATCCTCATCGGGGACCACCGACGTCAGGTATTCCTGAGCGGCGGCGTGTCCTTTAATAGCTATCGTGATCAGCTTCTCTGTCTCACCCCGAATAGCGCGTGCGCGTGCCTCGGTCGTCTTTATGCGGTCATAACGAATGAGACCGGCCATCAAACTGCGACGTACAGAAAGCCTGCGGTCCCCAGGCATACTCAGCCGGTTACCGGCAACTCGGTGCCTCAACTCAGTCCTCCATTTCGTGATCGCCGTCCATATCGGCGCCAACCGTGCTGGTACGCGGATTCGGCAGGAAGTTGCGCGCAAGCAAGCGCTCGCGTAACTCCTGTAAACTCTTCTCGCCAAAGTTGCGCACGCCCAGCAGATCTTCCTCGTTCATTGAGAGCACCTGGCCAACTTTTGTAATATTGCTACGTTTCAGGCAGTTGTAGGCACGAACCGAAAGATCCAATTCCTCAATTGGAGTATCATAGATCTTCTGCGGGATCGGCATGCTACTCAGAGGCGGCTTCTCCGGTTCAATCAGGGTAGCGCGATAATTGGCGAGCTGCGTAAAGTGGCGAACAAGAATGTCAGCACTTTGACGCAGGGCCTCGTCTGGCGGAATTGTCCCATCCGTCCAGATGTCCAGCACAATCTTATCGTAGTTTGTCATTTGCCCCACACGCGTATGCTCGACGGCATAGTTTACCTTCTGCACCGGCGTATAGATGGCATCCACGGGAATCACCCCGATAGGTTGATCTTCTTTTGAATCGGCGGGAACGTAACCCCGTCCGGTCTCTACCACCAGCTCCATCTCAAGGCGAGCATTTTCATTATCGAGCGTCGCAATATAGAGATCGGGATTGACAATCTCTACCGTGCTGGGGGCCACGATATCAGCCGCGGTTACCACACGTTCTCCCGAAACCTCCAGGCGCATCGAGACAGGGTGGTCAGAGAACGAGCGCAGGCGCAGTTTTTTAATATTCAGGATGATATCCGTGACATCCTCCATAACGTTGGGGATATCCTGGAACTCATGCTGCACCCCGTCAATGCGAACGGAGGTCACCGCAGCTCCGGGCAACGACGAGAGCAGGACGCGGCGCAACGCGTTGCCCAGGGTCATGCCATACCCTGCCTCTAATGGCTCAATATCATAACTCGCATAATTTCCCTGTGTCTTGGTGTTTTTGATGCGAGGCAGAATCAATTCTTGCAAAGTCAAACCTGCCTTTCGACGATTCCTGGGTTTCCCTTCACAGCCTGTCTGTCCATCCTGAATGGAGAGAAAAGCCGGGCAGCCCAGGATTCCTGCGCCCTGTAGCGGCCCACCCTGGACCGCGAAGGCATTATACCCATCCGCCAATCAACTTAACGCTGATAATATTCGACCACCATCTGCTCTTCAAAGGGCAGTTCAAGGTCTGTCCGAGATGGCAGCGAGAGAACGCGACCGGACATCGCCTGGGTATCTAGGCTTAACCAGGCAGGCACACCTTTTTGGGTCAGGAGTTCCGCACGAATCTTAAAGTACTCCAGGCCCTTGCTGCGCTCGCGTACTGAAATCACATCATTCGGCTTCGCGACAAACGAGGGAATATCCGTTTTGCGCCCATTGACGGCGAAATGGCCGTGACAGACTAGCTGGCGGGCCTGCGCACGTGAATCGGCAAAGCCCAGGCGATACACCAGATTATCCAGGCGCATCTCCAGAATCTCTAGCAGAGTCTGACCGGTACGGCCAGGTCGGCGAGCAGCAGTCGCGAAATGTCGCTGAAACTGGCGTTCCAGGACACCATAGGTACGACGCACTTTCTGTTTCTCGCGGAGCTGTTGCGCATAGCCCGAAGCTTTGCGCGGGCGACCCGAACCATGCTGGCCGGGACGCGTATTGCGGCGCTCAAGCGTGCATTTGGTTACACACTTGTCGCCTTTCAGGAAAAGCTTTACCCCCTCCCGCCTGCACAGTTTACAAACGGGACCGGTATAACGTGCCATCTAGTTCTATCCTCCTCACACGCACAGCACGGTTACACGCGACGCCGTTTCGGCGGGCGACAGCCATTGTGCGGAATAGGTGTAACATCAGTGATTGCAGTAATATTGAGGCCAGCCTGCTGCAAAGCGCGGATAGCCGCTTCTCTTCCAGAACCGGGACCTTTGACAAAGACTTCGATCTGGCGCAAGCCATGCTCCATCGCCTTGCGCGCAGCCGCTTCGGCTGTCACCTGAGCAGCGTAGGGCGTGCTTTTGCGCGAGCCTTTAAAATTCTGGCTGCCGGCGCTGCCCCAGGAAATCGTATTGCCATTGGGATCGGTCAAAGTCACTATGGTATTGTTAAACGTTGCCTGAATATGTGCCTGGCCACGAGGAATGGACTTTCGTTCACGCCGTCTGGGCCTGGCTGTTGTCTTCTTCTTGTCTGCCATTACATTACCTCCTCGGCGCTACTTCTTGGTTGCTTTCTTCTTACCAGCCACTGTTCTCTTGGGACCACGACGTGTACGCGCGTTGGTGCGCGTGCGCTGACCGTGTACCGGCAAGTTGCGGCGGTGGCGCATGCCACGATAGCAGCCGATTTCGATCAGCCGCTTGATATTCATATCGACTTCGCGTCGGAGATCGCCCTCAACCTTATATTCACGGTCGATCACTTCGCGAAGACGATTGACCTCTTCTTCGGTCAGGTCTTTCACCCGCGTATCCGGGTTCACTCGTGTTCGCTCCAGGATCTTGCGGCTTGTCGTCAGGCCGATCCCATAGATATAGCACAGCGAAATCTCCACGCGCTTCTCGCGTGGAATGTCAACGCCGGCGATTCTAGCCATCTTCTCCTCCAGATTGATCCATCGATCTCACGTGATTGAGATCGATATCCGCTATTAACCCTGCTTCTGCTTATGCTTTGGATCTTTGCTACAAATGACCATCACAACGCCGTGGCGTCGGATGACCTTGCAATGCTCACAACGCGGTTTAACAGAGGCACGTACTTTCATGAACTTGCCCTCCACACTATGTAAGACAATTCTCACCACGAGGTGCAGGTAAACAAACATTCCAGCCGCTGAGGAGAACCTCGATTTATTCGTCCACCTGCCTTGCCAGCCATCAGATAGATGCTCTTTCAGTTAAGAGGAACCAGAAGGATGAAGAAACCCGTAAGCCTCGCTTTACCCCTTCACACCCACTACCTTGCACGCCAGGTAATACGACCACGCGACAGATCATAGGGAGACAGCACAACTCTCACCTTATCGCCTGGCACAATGCGTATAAAGTTCATGCGCATCCGCCCGGAGAGGACCGCAAGAACCTGGTGTTGCTCATCAATTTCGACCTTAAACATGGCATTGGGGAGGGCTTCCAGGACGGTACCCTCCACCTCTATCTCGTCCTTCTTGGCCATAGCATCCTTTCTCGTCTCTTTCTTACACTATTACAATCGCAAGCGTGCGATGGCTGTCCGAGAGATGATTCCAATGATAAAATGGCAGCAGTTGAGACTGCTGCAGCCAACTGTGAATTATAGCATACCCGTCAAAAGAAGTCGAGGGGTGCTAGTCCTTATGCCTGCGTATTGCATCAACGAGCGCTCGATGGACTTCATCAATCCCCTGGTTTCCATCCACTTCAACGACCTTTCCCTGCTTGCCATAATAGTCGAGCAGGCGAATAGTTTCGTTGAAGAAGATATCCAGGCGACGCTGCACCGCTTCACCAACATCGTCGGAGCGCTGGTAGAGTTCACTTCCATCTAGATCGCAGACGCCCGGCCGTTTAGGCGGCCGGGTATTGATATTATACACGTGCTGGTTGGCCCGGCAGATATAACGTCCGGAGAGCCTCCACAACAATTCCTCGCGAGGAACTTTCAAGTAGAGGACCACGTCAATCCGCCTCTTGAGCGACCGTAAACCATCATCCAGAGCTTCCGCCTGAGCAATCGTACGAGGAAAGCCATCCATCAGCACCCCATGCTCGCAATCCGGTTGCTTTAAACGATTCAAGATCATCGCAACCGTCAGATCATCGGGAACCAGCTTCCCACTATCAAGGTATGGTTTGGCCTTCCTCCCTGCCTCGGTTTTCTCTTCCACCTCTTTGCGGAGAAGATCACCACTGGCGATATGCGGGACACCCGCTTGTTGCGCAAGCATCTCTGCTTGCGTCCCTTTTCCTGACCCTTGCGCGCCGATCAGAATTGCATTCACATTTGCCTCCGACGGTACTGGCTCGACGTTGAGCCTGCCTTTAGGTTAAGAAGCCCGAATAGTTACGCATAACCATTTGAGCTTCAATCTGCCTCACAGTATCCAGGACAACGCCAACCGCGATCAGCACTGCTGCGCTACTTAGCAACTGGCTGCCTCCCACATTTGCAAAAAATGGCAGTATGGCAACAATACCCAGGAAAAGCGCACCCGCTAGAGTGATACGGTTCAGGATATCGTTGAGGTGACGGCGTGTCGTCTCGCCAGGACGATAGCCCGGAATATGCGCCCCCTGCTTTTGCAAGTTGTTGGGAATATCCTGCTGCTGCCAGACTACGTAGGCATAGAAGTAGGTAAAAGCCACAACCAGGACGAAGTAGATAGCCCAGTAATACCATAGTGTTGGATTCGCGATATTACTGCCCACCCAGATGGCCGTATTCTTCAGCCAGCCTATGTTACTGGTGCTCAAGTACTGAGAAAGCACTGTCGGAAAGATGAGCATCGACTGCGCAAAGATCAGCGGGATCATGCCAGCGCTATTGACCTGCATGGGAATATAGGTACGTTGGGCCGTGCCCACCAGCAAGCCCCGGCCTACCATACGTTTGGTGGGATACTCAATTGGCACACGGCGCTGCCCCAGGTACATGTACACAATTCCAACAATGGTAACTAAGCCGATAAGAGCAAAGACTGCAATACCAACAATGCCCGCGCCGCTTCCACCACTGGCTACGCTGTCACTCCAGCCAGTCGCGATCAAACTGGGAATACCACTGACGATACCAGCAAAGATAATCAGCGAAATGCCATTGCCAATGCCGTTTTCTGTGATCAGCTCGCCAAGCCAGACCATGATCATCACCCCGGCGGTCAGGGCCAGCAGGATCGAAAACGATTCCAGGAAGGTCGAACCATCAAACAGGTTAAAGCTGGTCAGTACATCCTTCTGCACAAAGATGGCACACTGCCCAAGGGCCTGGAGAAAAGCCAGGGGAACCGTGATGATTCGCGTAATCTGGTTAACTTTCAACTGCCCAGCCTCGCCCTCGCGGTTCATATTCTCCAGAGCCGGGATGATTGGCATCAAGAGCTGCATAACGATTGTTGCCGTGATATAGGGATAGACCCCAAGCGCAACAATCGAGAACTTCGAGAGCGACCCACCCGAAAACACATCGAGCAAGCCGAGGAGTTGGGCAAGATTCTGATTTCCACTCGATGGATTGGAGAAAAGGTTCGTCAGGGCGGTGTATTCACTGCCACTGAGTGGCACAGGAATATTCGCCAGCACCCGGGTTATCAGCAAAATCATCAGAGTGAAAAGAATCTTATTGCGTAGATCTGGAATAGTCCAGATACTGCGCAGCTTATCCCACATGGGGTACTCCTTTCACGACATAACAAAAAGACTTCTCTAGTATAGAACGCGGGGAAGCACCTGGATGTTTTTACCAGGTACTTCCTTCTGCATTATACCTGAGTACCCTGGTGACCAGGCGCCTGTTTTTTCTCATCCTTGCGGCGCTTGGTCTTCTCATGTACTTTCACCGGGATAATCTCAATTGTACCACCTGCAGCTTCAATCTTGGCCCGTGCGCTGGCCGAGAATTTATGCGCTTTGAAGTTCAGAGCCTGGCCGATTTCGCCATCGCCAAGAATTTTGACCAGACCTTTCCCCTCACTGTTGCTCAGAAGCCCATATTCCACCAGCGATTCTGGAGTAACCTGCGTGCCAGCTTCCAACCCCGCGAGGTCTTCCAGGTTGACGATAGCATAGTCCTTGCGAAAAGGAAGATTGCTATTCCCCACACCACGCAGGAACGGGATACGCTTGGAAAGGCGCGTCTGACCACCGCTAAAGGCGCGATGGATTGTCCCGCCGGTACGAGCTTTCTGGCCTTTGGTACCGCGACCGGCAGTTTTGCCACGACCAGAACCGTGGCCACGGCCTACTCGTCTTTCGTGTTTATGTGATCCAGGAACTGGACGTAAATCGCCGAGTTTCATCAGTCTATTTCCTCTACCTGCACCAGGTGTCGCACTTTATTGATCATCCCACGCATGGCGGGATTATCCTCAACCTCTACTGTGCGCTGGAGCTTACGCAGTCCCAACGCACGAATTGTATCCTTCTGATCTTGGGCATAGCCAATTGCGCTCTTGACCCACTTTACACGCAGCTTCATTCGTGTACCTCCTTTTAGCCCTGACGGCGGCGACCGCCGCTACGACGTTCACCGCTGCCGCGCTCGCTGCGCTCTCCGCGCCCGCGCCCGCGCTCTGCAGAACGGGCCTCACGGGCCTCTTCCTCGCGAACTGCTCGCGCCTGAGCTGCCAGTTCAGCCGCAGTGGCAGCAGCGAGCGCCAGGCGTTCGGCCTGCTTCTTGCCCACAACTTCCACCACGGTCTTACCGCGCAAGTATGCTTCGGTTTCGGCCGAACGCAATTCGCGCAGGCCCTCCAGGCAAGCATTGATAGTGTTAGCGGCGTTGGTGCTTCCCAGAGACTTGGTCAAGATATCACGAATGCCCACAGCCTCTACCACTGCACGCACCGGGCCACCAGCAATTACTCCGGTACCAGGGGAGGCAGGCTTGAGCATCACTTCTGAAGCCCCATAGCGCGTTTTCACCATGAAGGGGATCGTGGTACCATTCAAAGGCACCTCAATCAGGTGCTTTTTGGCATCTTCCACACCTTTGCGAATCGCTTCGGTATATTCGGCAGCCTTCCCCAGTCCATAGCCAACGTGGCCGTTGCGATCACCAACGACAACAAGCGCACGTATGCTAAAACGCCGGCCACCCTTGACCACTTTGGAGACGCGGCGCACCTGCACAACAGTCTCCTCCAGATTCAGTTTTGAAGCATCTATTCTTGTCATCTTTTCTCCTCGCAGCCTTAGAACTTTAAGCCTACTTCACGAGCGCCTTCGGCTAACGCGGCCACACGCCCATGATAGGGATAGCCACCACGATCAAAGACGACTTGCTCGATACCCTTCTCTTTCGCCCGCTGCGCTACCAGCTTGCCAACCTCGCGCGCCAGGGCAACCTTGTGATTGCTCGAAATCGCGGCGAGCGCCTCAACCGGCGTCTTTTTCTCGCCCTTTTTTGCGGCCGGAAGCACGGTTTTGGTCTGGGTGGGGCGTCCGCCGCTCCTGGGCTGAGCTTTGGCAGATGGCTTCTCAGCCTTCGCACCCTTCTTCGTAGGCGCGGCCTGAGTCGCGACCTCAACCTCTCCAATCTCAGCAGATTCCTCTACCTTTTTGGTAGGAACTGCGCGTGGGGCAGGTTTGAAGCCTTTCAGCGACTCATCCAGAGAAGAGGCGGCCGCCAGAGTATGCCCTGTTATATCGTCGATCACCTGCGCGTAGATCTGGTTGCCACTGCGAAAAACGCTCAAACGCGGGCGCTCCTGGGTGCCTCCCAGGCGATTGCGCAGGCGCATATGCCGTTTCAGCCGAGCTTTATTTGCGTTGAATTGCTTGATCATTTCTTCTTACCACCGACTTTCCCGGCCTTACCAGCCTTGCGACGGATTACCTCGCCGGCGTAACGAATGCCCTTACCTTTATATGGTTCTGGTTTGCGCAACTGGCGAATGCTTGCCGCTACCTGCCCAACCAGGTGCTTATCGATGCCACTCACACTGATTTTTGTCGCCTTCGTTGCAGGGTCTACACCATCCACATTTAACGTGATGCCCGCCGGCGGCTCAACCGCAATCGGATGAGAGTACCCAACCAGGATAACCAGGTTTTGGCCCACTTTGTTTGCACGATACCCAACGCCGTGGATCTCTAGCTGCTTGGTATAACCGGTTGTTACCCCAACCACCATATTATTGATCAGGGTACGATAGAGACCATGTTTTGCCTTATGTTTTTTGCTGTCCGATGGCCGCGTAACCGTCAGATGACCATTTTCAAGCGTCAGCTTCAACTCAGGATCAACCTGATACGACAGCTCGCCTTTGGGGCCTTTGACCGTTACAAAATTCTCATCGGTCCAGCTCACCTGCACCTTTGGTGGCACAGGGATTGGAGCACGTCCAATACGAGACATTTTAAACCCTCCTGCCTACCAGACGTAACAGACGATCTCGCCGCCCAGGCCCTCTTGATAGGCTCTGCGGCCCGTCATCAGCCCCCGAGGCGTTGAAAGAATCGAGATGCCCTGCCCCCCACGCACACGGGGAATGTTCGCCCGCTTGCTATAAACCCGCAGGCCGGGTTTGCTCACACGCTTGAGCTGCGTCAGCACAGGCTTTTTATCAACGTAGCGCAACGTGATACGAATCGTGCCCTGAGGATTATCCTTGAGGATCTCGATATCGTTGATATAGCCCTCTTCCTTCAAAACCCGCGCGATTGCCAGCTTCATTTTCGAGGCCGGAATTTTTACCTGCGTGTGCCGCGCTCTGACAGCGTTGCGAATACGAGTCAGCATATCCGCGATGGGATCAGTCATGTTCATGAAACTACAGTCCTCCGATTACCAGCTCGACTTCGTCACACCAGGCAACTCACCACGCAACGCCCGCTCGCGGAAGCAAATGCGGCAGAGACCAAACTTCCGCATATAAGCGCGAGGTCGGCCACAGATCTGACAGCGGTTATGCTGCTGCACTTTATACTTGGGCTTGCGTTGGGACTTCACGATCATTGATACTTTCGCCATACCTGTCTCCTGCTATCTCTTGAAGGGCATGCCCATCAACCTGAGCAGCTGGCGCCCCTCTTCATCGGTGCGAGCCGTTGTGACGATACTAATCTCCATGCCACGCACTTTATCAATCTTGTCGTAGTCGATTTCCGGGAAAACCAGTTGCTCGCGCAGGCCCAGGGTATAGTTGCCACGACCATCGAAAGCTTCTGACGAAACTCCCTGGAAATCGCGAATACGAGGCAAGGCCACGTTCACCAGTTTATCGAGGAAGTAGTACATGCGCTCGCCTCGTAACGTGACCATACAGCCAATCTGCATCCCCTCGCGCAACTTAAAAGCGGCGACAGAGCGCTTGGCCCTGGTAATCACCGGGCGCTGACCGGTAATCGCAGCCAGGTCGGAGACGGCGGCATCCATCGCTTTGGCGTTCTGGATGGCCTCGCCCATGCCAATATTTACCACCACTTTATGGACGGCTGGTACTTGCATCGGGTTTTTATAGTGAAACTCCTTCTGCAAGCCCGGCACAACTTCTTTCAGATATTTCTCTTTCATTCGCGATGCCATTGACTACTCCTTCTTCATCGCCCGGTCCTCAATAATCTTGCGGCATTTCTTGCAGACGCGGACAGTACGCTCCTTTTCGTTGATCACGCGGCGCTCGTGGGCAACCCTGGTAGGTTTGCCACACTCGGAGCAGATCAGCATCGTATTGGAGACATGGATGGGCATGGCCTTGTCGATCACGCCACCCTGGCGAGCTTGCGCGCCCTGAGGTTTCACATGCTTTTTCACCATGTTCAGGCCCTCTACCACAACCTTATCGATTTGTGGCATTGCCCGCGAAACCGTACCCTGTTTTCCCCTATCCTTGCCAGTGAGGATCAAGACAGTATCACCTTTCTTGATATTCATCTTGGCAAGGTGCAGAGGCTTTTTCTCTTTTTGTCGTGTTGCCATTTCTTTCCTCAATAGTTCATCGTTTGTCTTTGTCGCACTCGCGGAACGACAAACATCAACGAAAAACCTTCTGCAAACCGCCGAAGCGGGTGCTCGCGCTTAGAGCACCTCAGGTGCCAGTGAAATGATTTTCATGAAGTTGCGCTCACGTAGCTCGCGAGCGACCGGCCCAAAGATACGGGTACCACGCGGGTTGTTTCCGGCGGCAATAATCACTGCGGCGTTCTCGTCGAAACGAATATGCGAACCATCAGGACGCGCATACTCTTTCGCGACCCGCACAACAACCGCGTTCACAACCTCGCCTTTCTTCACCTGGCCGTTAGGAGCTGCCTGCTTGACCGACGCTTTGATAATATCGCCCACCTCGGCATAGCGCTTGCGTGAACCACTCATCACGCGAATACACATGATCTCTTTCGCGCCGGTATTATCGGCAACTTTGAGACGAGTCTGTGGCTGAATCACGGCTTTCCTCCCTTATTCTTCCGCAGACTCGGCTTCATCAGACGCAGACTCAGACCCGGAAGTCAATTGCGGATCGGCTTCGGCAAGCACTTCCTCCACAGGCACAATCCCGCTTCCGGGCTTCACGACTTCCAGCAACCGCCAGCGTTTCAATTTGCTAAGCGGGCGCGTCTCCTGAATGCGAACCACGTCGCCAATCTGACAAACATTATCCTCGTCATGCGCGTAAAAGTGTTTCGTCTGCTTATATGTGCGTTTGTAAATGCGATGCTTTTTCAACGAGACAACTGCAACTACGATTGTCTTGTCCATCTTGTTGCTGATGACGGTGCCAACCTTCTCCTGGCGACGCCCCCTGGGCTTTGCCGTAGTTTTCTGCGCTTCAACTCGCTGCATCATCATTCCTGCTCCTCCAACTGCGACAACCGGTGCATCACGCGAGCAATATCCGTACGTGTCTGCGTAAACACACGGTTATTCTTGATCTCTCCACGCTGCTGTTGCAGGCGCAAGTTGAATAATTTCAGGCGCAGTTCCTTGAGCTCGCGCTGGGCTTCGCCAATGTTGAAATTCATAATCTGCTTGCGGCGCTCATTAACTTTCAACGCTCTCTGCCTCCCCTCGAACTAAAAAGCGAGTTTTAATGGGCAGTTTATGGCTGGCCAGGCGTACCGCTTCCTTAGCAACCTCCTCGGAAACGCCACCAATCTCAAAGATAACACGGCCTGGCTTGATAACTGCGACATAGTGATCAACCGCGCCTTTGCCGCTCCCCATACGAGTTTCGGCTGGTTTAGCGGTGATCGGCTTATCTGGGAATACTCGTATCCACACTTTACCACCGCGCTTCATAAAGCGGGTGAGCGCGATACGCGCGGACTCGATCTGGCGGGATTCCAGCCAGCATGGCTCCAGGGCCTGTAGCCCAAACTCTCCAAAGGAGAGCGTATTGCCACGCATAGCCATCCCCTTCATACGGCCGCGATGCTGTTTGCGATATTTAAAACGTGACGGTGCCAGTAACATGGCTTTGAATCTCCTCTACTCGCTCTCAGAAGCACCGGTTTCAGGTGCGGGTGACGGAGTCGCTTCGGCCTCGCTGCTCTCAACCGGTTCCTGCGCCTCTGGAGCTGGGGCCGGGACCGTTTTCCCGCCACGTGGTGGACGTGCTGGCGGCGGAGTCGCTTCGGCTCCACTGACCTCACTTGTAACAACAGGCTCTCGCTCCTGCGCCTCTGGACCTGGCGCGGCTTTCTCGCCACGAGCCGGTCGTGCCGGTCGTTCACCCATCGGGCGAGATGTACGGGGTGAACGTTCTCCCTGAGCACGTTCACTTCGTGGACCTCGCTCGCCTCGCGGACCTCGCTCTCCCTGAGCACGTTCACCTCGCGGACCTCGCTCGCCTCTTGAACTCCGCTCTCCCTGGGCGCGCTCTCCTCGCGGACCTCGCTCGCCTCTTGAACTCCGCTCTCCTCGCGGGCCCCGACGCTCGCCACGCTCTTCGCGCTGGGGGACAAACGACGGCTGCTCCTGCGTCAGTTCGCTGATCTCACGCCGTTTATCGGGCAAGATATCGCCCTTATAGATCCAGACTTTGATGCCAATGACCCCAAAGGTCGTGTGGGCCTCGGCCAGTCCGTAGTCAATATCGGCGCGTAGCGTATGCAGGGGAATCTTCCCCTCAATCTCTTTCTCAGAGCGCGCGATTTCCGCGCCTCCGAGGCGACCACCGATGATTACACGGATACCCCTGGCATTTGCCCGCATCGTTTTCTGGACGGCCTGCTTCATAGCGCGGCGGAAAGAGACGCGCTTCTCCAGCTGTTCCGCGATACTGCGGCCCACCAGATAAGCATCCAGCTCAGGCTGGCGAATCTCCACGATGTTCAAACGGACACGTTTCTTGGTCAGGTTCTCCAGTTGAGCACGCAGTTCATCAACTTTGGTGCCGCTACGGCCAATTACAACACCAGGCTTGGCCGTGTGAATCGTCACAGACACCTGATTCGCTGCTGCGCGCTCGATCTCGATGCGCGAAACCGCAGCGTCGAAAAGCTTTTCGTTAATGATCTTGCGCAGCTTGAAATCTTCTGCGAACAGATCCTTATAATTGCGCTCAGCGTACCAGCGGGACTGCCAGCCTTTTACGACGCCAAGCCTGAAACCAATGGGATGTACTTTATGTCCCAAGCTGTCCTCCTTTTAGCTTAGCGTCCCATATCGGCCCGATCGTCCGAGACGATCACCGTTACATGGCAGAAACGCCGCAAGATATGCCCTACGCGCCCATGTGAGCGCGCTTTAAAGCGCTTGATGCGCATCCCGTCGTCCGTTACAATATTCAGAATATAGAGATCATCAGGGTCCAGATTATAATTATTCTCCGCGTTCGCTGCCGCCGAGGCCACAACCTTACTTACGGGCCTCGCACCAGCATTGGGTATAAATTGCAGATACGCGAGAGCCTCATTAACGCTCAGCCCTTTGACAGCATCCGTGACCAGGCGCACTTTCCGCGGTGGAATACCAATATCTCTGGCAATAGCTCGAACTTGCATTTCAAACCTCAGCGGACCGAAGTGGTCCTTTCACTTTTCCCACCGGCATGGCCACGAAAGTGGCGCGTAGGGGCGAACTCACCTAATTTGTGGCCCACCATGTTTTCGGTGATGTAGATAGGCACGTGCGTCTTGCCATTATGGACACCGATCGTCATCCCCACCATCTGGGGGAAGATGGTCGAAGCACGCGACCAGGTCTTGATCACGCGGCGGTCGCCACTCTTCATCATCGCCAGAACCTTTTTTCTGAGCGACTCATGTATATATGGCCCTTTTTTCCTTGAGCGCGACATTCCTACTTCCTCCTGCCAGCGTTACGACGTCGTACAATAAAGCGATCCGTTCTCTTATTTTTGCGTGTCTTATATCCCATCGCAGGTTTGCCCCAGGGAGTCTGCGGCTGCCCACCAATGGGCGCACGGCCTTCGCCGCCGCCATGAGGATGATCGCGCGGGTTCATGACAGATCCGCGGACGCTGGGACGACGGCCCATGTGACGCGCTCGCCCGGCCTTGCCGATGCTCTGGTTTTCATGGTCAACATTCCCAACCTGGCCAATTGTGGCTGAGCAGAGAATATGCACGCGGCGCTGCTCGCCTGACGGCAGGCGGATCAGAGCATAATCTCCCTCTTTGGCCATCAACTGCGCTCCAGTTCCGGCACCGCGAACCATCTGACCGCCACGGCCTCTCGTCAACTCGATGTTGTGAATTACCGTACCGGCCGGAATATTCTTCAACGGCAGCGCATTGCCGGGCTTGATATCGGCCTCGGGACCCGCCATTACGCGGTCACCAACCTTGAGGCCCAGCGGCGCGATGATATAGCGCTTCTCCCCATCAAGATAGTGCAGCAGAGCAATGCGGGCCGAACGATTCGGATCATACTCGATGGCCGCGACCTTCGCCGGCACGCCCAGCTTATTGCGCTTGAAGTCAATCAAGCGATAGGCACGCTTGGCACCGCCCCCACGATGGCGAACGGTGATCTTCCCCTGGTTATTGCGCCCGGCATGCTTCTTCAGCCTCACCACCAGAGATTTCTCCGGTCGAGTCTTGGTGATCTCCTCGAAAGTCGAGACTGACATGCCACGACGGCCAGGAGATGTTGGTCGATACTGTCTGATTGGCATCTCTCACACTCTTTCTTTATGCCCTCAAGGCGTCGATTGACTCACCTTCGGCAAGTGTGACAATCGCTTTCTTCCACTCGCGAGCCGCTAAGGGTCGAGGAGCAGCACCCCGGCGCCGCAACATCCGCTTCTTTCCGGGCATGCGGATCATATTCACCGAGACTACCTTCACCTTGAAAAGCGTCTCTACTGCGCGGCGCACGTCAATCTTGTTGGCCTCTAACGCCACTTTGAACGTATATTTGTTCAGCTTTTGCAGGTTTACCGTTTTTTCAGTAACGATGCCGTGGCGTATGACTTCTGTGATTTCCACGGTTCCTACTCCTTCTCATCCTCAGCAGACTTGCCCACCTCATCGTCTTCAGACGGCTCCTCATCCTCAGTAGACTCGTTTGCTTCGTCTTCGGACTTTTCCTCGTCCTCGGATGACTCGTTTGCTTCGTCGATTTCTTCGGCGGCCTCTTCTGCCTCGGCCAGTTCACTAGCGATGCGCTGGCTGGCCTCTTCGGCGCTCAAACCCTCACCAAACACCAGTTCAATCCAGCGCACTGTATGGACTGGCATAATCACATAGTCATGCTTGAGCAACTCGATTACGTTAATTGAAGAGACATGCTGCACTTTGGCAGAAGGAATATTCCGCGCCGAGAGTATAATGTTCTCATCGCGCCGTGGGAGCATCATGAGCACCCGCTTGCCATTGACAGGCAGGCTCTCCAGGATCTCTAGCATATCCCTTGTGCGCGGTTCGCCCAGAGCCAGCTTATCCAGGACGATTAACTGTTCATTGGCTACTTTATCGGACAGAGCTGACTTGATCGCCAGGCGGCGCATCTTCTTTGGCACATCGTGATGATATCGGTGCGGTCTGGGTCCCCAGACGACGCCACCGCCACGATATTGCGGAGCGCGTGTGCTACCCTGGCGAGCTCTACCGGTGCCTTTCTGTCTCCACGGTTTTTTACCACCGCCCGAAACTTCGCCGCGAGTTTTAGTTGAAGCATTACCCTGGCGGCGATTGACCAGTTGCGCAACCACAACCTGGTGGAGCACCGCCTCGTTTGGGGTAACTCCAAATACCTGCTCGCTCAGCTCGAGCTCTTCTACGGCCTCCCCGGCCATGTTATACACTGTCGTCGAAGGCATTCTGGTTACCTCATACATGCTTCTTGATCATGAGCAACCCGCCATTGGCACCAGGCACTGAACCCTTCACCAAAAGCAGATTGCGCTCAGGATCAGCTTGAATCACTTGCAGTTTCTTTATCGTCACACGCTCATTTCCCATGTGACCGGCCATACGCGTGCCCTTGAGCACGCGACCGGGCGTCGTGCCGGAACCGATAGAACCTGGCGCGCGATGACGGTCCGATTGCCCATGGGTCTTAGGGCCGCCGCCAAAACCGTGACGTTTGACTCCACCCTGAAATCCCTTACCTTTGCTGGTGCCAACAATATCGACAGACTCGCCAACTTTGAACAGGCTCGCGTCAAAGGTTTTCCCCAGCTCCAGACCTTCTAACGAGGCCCCTGGCTGCATGCCTACTTCGCGCAAAACTTTGAAAGGTCCCAGTTCGGGACCGGGCCTCCGCTGGCGGTTCTCCTGAACTTTCAGCAACTTGGCAATCTGTTTATCTTGCTTCTCTTCCGCCTTCTCTTCATCCTCGGTAGAAGCTTTCTTTCCATGTTTCTGCTGATATTCTTGCAGACGCTTGCGCTGAGCCCTGAGCAAGGGCAACTTGTGCCCCAGATGTCCCAGTTCAGGACGAGTTACGCTCTTTAAACGCGCCTGCTCAAAACCAATCTGGACAGCTTCGTAGCCATCGCGGGCAACAGTCTTAATTTGTGTTACAACACACGGGCCGGCCTCGATCACGGTTACTGGTATAGCAGTCCCATTTGGACCAAACACCTGAGTCATGCCGACCTTCCTGCCCAACAATCCACTGAGCATATCCTTTCCTCCCTTCTCTGCTGTAGCTCTCAACATCTCTTTATTGCCACCCGGCATAGCATTTTGCCGACGGACGCAATACTATCTGTAAGCAGCTACAGCTTGATCTCGATATCTACCCCCGCGGGTAGATTTAGTCGTGTCAATGACTCAACCGTCTTGCTGGTTGGATCGAGAATATCTATCAGACGCTTATGCGTGCGTATCTCGAACTGCTCGCGTGAATCCTTATCGATAAAAGGAGAGCGTATCACGGTGAACTTGTCAATTTCCGTTGGCAGAGGCACCGGCCCAGAGACGCGCGCCCCGGTTTGCTGCGCGGCGTCTACGATCTGCATCGCCGACTGGTCGAGAATGCGGTGATCATATGCTTTCAGGCGAATGCGAATTCGCTGTTTTGCTCCTGTCGCCATTCTTTTTCTCCTGTGTGAGGGGCGAAGTCTCGCACCCAATCTCATGGGCGCAAGTACTTGCGCCCTCGACACCAGTACATATGTTTACTCGACGCTGGTGCAGACGCCAGCCCCGACCGTGCGACCACCCTCACGGATGGCAAACTTCGATCCCACTTCCATGGCCACTGGCTGCAACAACTCCACCGTCATCTCGATGTTGTCCCCTGGCATCACCAT
>DATGKW010000233.1:0-38860 GCA_035294465.1 Ktedonobacteraceae bacterium
CCTGGCCAGCCCTGCCATTCGCGACATTCTCTGGCCCACTCGCGGATACGATCACGAGGATTGGAATGAAGATCCCTGGGATGGAGTGAGTTTGCCGCCGAATACGCTGTACAGGCCATTGGCCTGATCGTTTTCCGGACGCTACCGCGTCGTCCCTACACTCTACAGTTTCTTAGCGGGATATGGTATAATTTCGCATGGTGATGTGCGGATAGAAAGGCAGAGTTCCTGATGGCGACCCTCGAAGAGCGCGTGGCTGCTTTAGAGCAGACCATAGCATCATTGCAAGACCCAGGGCTTATTAAAGACATTGCTGATCTCAGCCATAATCAACTGTTGCTTCTTGGCATGGGCCTGACAGCACGAACCGATATCAACAAAAGTAAGGTTATCCTTTCACATCTTGAACAGGACGTAAATGAGCTAAAACGCAGTTTAGATAGGGTTGAAGAGCATACAGGCAATATTGAACAGTGTTTAAGCAGTTTAGAGAGCCGTGTAAAAAACTTTGAACAAAATATGAATAACCGTTTCAACACTTTTGAACAAAGAATGAACGCTCGTTTTGAGGCACAGGAGCAAAGGATGAACGCTCGTTTTGAGACGCAAGATAAGGTGTTTACAGCACGGGATAAGAAGCTTGATCAGATGCTCCTTTTGCTCACCGCGCTGGCGCCTAAATCTGAGCGGGAAGAATAACGGCAAAGCTAGAAACTACCGGGAAGCAGTACGAACGATGCTTCTCGGTATCTTTTTTGAAAGAAGCCGCTTGCTGTGCCGGGAATGCTTAGATATAATACAAGCAAGATCGTTTGTAACGTGATCCTGCCCAGGTAGAAAGAAAGCAAGGAGCATGAGAGTATGGCTACTTCGCCCGATCAGCGTCCCGAACATCCCAGCACGTATTTTATGCAGGATCGTTCCAACCAGGAAGAATTGAGTCGCTTGCATATCCAGGATCAGCTCGTTACCACGATGCTCGGCGGGGTGCTCCCGGAGCAGCCAGACCCAACGAGATTTAGCCAGGTCCTTGATGTGGGATGCGGAACGGGAGGATGGCTCATTGAAGCGGCAAAGACTTACCCCACCATGCTTCGCCTGGATGGAGTCGATATTAGCCGAACGGTGGTCGAATTCGCTCAGGCGCAGGCGGAAGCTGCTCAGGTGGGTGATCGGGTGACCTTCCATATCATGGATGCGCTGCGAATGCTTGAATTCCCCGCTAACACGTTTGATCTGGTCAATCAGCGTTCTGGGGCCGGCTACCTGCGCACCTGGGACTGGCGCAAGTTGCTAGAAGAGTTCCGGCGCGTGACCCGACCGGGGGGAGTGATCCGCGTTACCGAAGGGGACTGGGCCGTAGAGAGCACCAGCCCGGCCCTGACTCGCCTCTTTGATCTTTTGCTCAAAGCATTCTATCAATCGGGCCACTCGTTTACGCCCACCAGTGACGGAGTGACGGCCAGATTAGTATCTCTGCTGGAGCAGGCTAGTGTACAAAACGTGCAGGTGGCCGAGCATTCTACAGAATGCCGCCCCGGAACGGCATTCTGGCAGTCTTTCTACAACGATATGAAGCTTGTCTTTCGAACAACACTGCCCTTTCAGCGCAAATGGATCAAAGTACCTGACGATTACGAAGACCTCTATCAGCAGATGCTCCGTGAGATCGAGCAGCCAGACTTTGTGGCTAGAGGCAGAATGCTCACCGCGTGGGGGACCAGCCCCGATAAGCGTGCGCAAGGCCATACCACCGCCTGGGCCGATCGTAATTAAAGCTGATGACGAGAAAACGGGCACGTTTGCCCGTCCTGGATCATCATTCCTTACTCGCATTGTACTCCGAAAATATTCCGGGTATACTCAAACTTATGAACGATGAACCTTCTTTCACTAAGGATCAGATGGCTACACTTAAAGCCCGCGTTTTTGCTCTGGTCCCATCAACAAATGCGCGGGAGTGGGTCTCCAACCAGCATATCGAGGACGCGCAGGCCGCCAATACTGGTGCGCAGAAAGACCATACCCGCCGGGTCTGCCTGAACTGTACCAATGATCGCTGCGTTCTTCCCCAGCGGATGGGCCTGCATAACTGCCAGCGCCTGTTCTGCGACTTCGGGGGAGACAATGGCGAGCAATTTGCCCTCGTTGGCAATGGTAAGCGGATCAAGGCCCAGGATTTCACAGGCTCCCCGGACCTCTGGCCGCATGGGAATAGACTTTTCTTCAAGGGCAATGGAGACTTCAGAACTCAAGGCCATCTCGTTCAAGGCAGTGGCCACGCCACCGCGCGTGGGATCTTTCAGACAGTGGATACCTTCCCCGACAGCAGTGAGAAGCCCGGCTACCAGCGTGTGCAGCGGGGCTGTATCGCTCTGCACCTCCGTTTCCATGTCGAGCGCTTCGCGGGCTAGCATTACCGCGATACCATGCTCCCCAACCGTGCCACTGAGGAGCACTTTATCACCTGGTTGCAGGCAACTCTGACCAGACAGCCAATGAGAGCGAACGATTCCCACGCCTGCCGTGTTAATAAACAGGCCATCGGCCTTACCACGTTGAACGACTTTGGTATCCCCGGTCACGATGGCAACTCCAGCATCCGAGGCAGCCTGTGCCATAGACGAAACAATGCGGCGCAGGTCGGCAATCGGCAAACCCTCTTCCAAAATAAAGCCCGCGGAAAGGTAAAGCGGCTCCGCGCCCGCCATTGCCAGGTCGTTGAGCGTGCCGTGTACTGCTAGTTGCCCAATGTCGCCACCGGGGAAGAAAAGAGGGTTGACCACATAGGTATCGGTGGTGAAAGCTAATCGCTGGTTGTCCGCGCCGGTACTAAAAATAGCTGCGTCATCCATCTGGTCCAACCAGGGATTCGAGAAAGCAGGTGCGAAAACTCCTTCGATCAGGTTGTGCGTAGCCTTACCACCGCTCCCGTGACTGAGGGTAATCTTCTCATCGCGCAAATAAAATGTATGGCGGCGAGCGCGCCTGGTTCGCTCGATTTTTTGCAGAGCGGTTTCGGCAGTCGCCGCTTTCTGCTGGGTAGATCTATTCATGATTCCCTCCCAATGCCGCAACGTCGATGGTGGGTAAAACGCTCAGGTGGCCACGCTCGGCAGCCATCGAGAAACGCCCATAGTTGAAGTAAGCGGCGCAGGCTCCCTCCGGTGAAACCATGCAGGTTCCTATGGGTGTTTCGGGAGTGCAGGCCGTGCCAAAGACCTTGCACTCCCAGGGCTTGATTACCCCTTTGAGTACCTCGCCACACTGGCAAGCTTTGGGATCAGCCACGCGCAAACCGGGCACCTCGAAACGCAGTTCTGCATCCCAGTCTGCGAACTCTGGACGCAGCTTCAAGGCGCTGTGCGTAATGAAGCCCAGACCTCGCCACTCGAAAAACGAGCGTAGCTCCATTGTGTGTGCCATCGCTTCCAACGCCCTGATATTGCCTTGAGGACGCACTACCCGCACATACTGATTCTCCACCTCTGCGCGGCCCTCGCTGATCTGTTTCGCGATCTTATAAATCGCGGAGACGATATCCAGTGGCTCAAAACCGGCGATGACCACCGGCTTGTGGTGATCCCGCGCAATAAAGGCATAAGGCCGCAAGCCAATTATCATGCTGACATGCCCGGGGCCGATAAAACCATCCAGGCGCAAGTCGGGCGAATCGAGGATAGCTTTGATAGCCGGAATAATGGTCACGTGATTACAGAATATCGAAAAATTTTTGAGCTTCTCGGCTTGAGCACGCAGCAGAGTAATTGCGGTCGAAGGCGCAGTGGTCTCGAAGCCGATGGCAAAAAAGACAACCTGGCGGTCGGGATGCTGAACGGCAAGCTTGAGCGCGTCCAGCGGCGAATACACAAAGCGCACATCAGCTCCCTCGGCTTTGGCGTCGAGCAGGCTACCCTGTGAGCCGGGCACGCGCATCATATCGCCGAAGGTAGTAAAGATAACCCCGTCTGTACGCGCGATAGCAATGGCGTCGTCGATACGCCCCATTGGCAACACACAGACAGGACAACCTGGCCCATGAACCAGATCGATATTCTGTGGAAGCACGTCTTCAATTCCATGCTTATAGATAGTATGCGTGTGTCCGCCGCAGACCTCCATCAGCTTAAGCGGCCGTCCGTCGCTCAGCCTGGCTATTTCCTGCGCGACCAGTTTGACTAACATCGCATCGCAATATTCATCCACATATTTCAGGCTCATCTCACTTTTTCCTTCCTCAATGTTTCCTGACCCGCAGGATTATTCAATAGAACATAAATAACTTCCAGAAGCGCATGATAGATTGTGGCCTGGGCCTCCTGAATGCGCGGAATGTGATCGCTCGGCACGTTGAGACAAAAGTCAACCGCTTCCGAACGCATCATCTTGCCGCCATCGTAGCCGGTGAGTCCTACGGTCAGTAATCCTTGTTTCCTGGCTTGCTCGAATGCCAACAGCACGTTGGTCGAATTGCCGCTCGTCGAGATGCCAAAGGCAATATCACCCTCTCGTCCTAAAGCGATGATCTGACGGGCATAAACGTTCTCGAAACCAACGTCGTTGCCTACAGCCGTGACTACCGCAATATCATTGGTCAGCGCAACTGCCGGCAGCGCTGCGCAATTGGCAAAAGGCGGAGCGAGCAAGTCGGCCACCAGATCCTGCGCGTCGGTAGCGCTGCCTCCGTTGCCAAAGGCGAGCAGGGTGGCCCCTTGCGCGAAGGCTTGCGCCATAGCCTGGCCGGCTCTGACGATCTGTTCCTGCGAGGCTTCCAGCGTCACACGGCGCAGTGCCATCACCTCGCGGCACTTCTCCAGCGTTGAGTGGCGCACCTGCGCAAGCACATCCTTGCTCCCAACCTTTTCACCAGCGAAGAGAAAGGGATAAAAGATCCGGTCGTATGCCGACCTGTCAGAATCATGCATAGTTTTTCTCCTCAGACACGGGACCTTGCAGGCGCTCAATAGCCACGCCTCCGTGAGCCATCAGCCAATCTCCCGGCCGGGTCCCTTCCACCAGCGTAACGTCTACCTCTTCTTCTCTGCCCTGGATCGCCACCAGCGCAAGACCTGCCAATTCATCGACGCGCAGCACTTTAACCAGCAACACTTCGTCCGAGCAAGTGATGCAGTGCCCCCCCGCGTCAAGCATGCATGCGGCCTTTCTGGGCGTCGATTTCTTCATCTCTTTCTGTTCCACGCCAGGTTATCCTTTCTTACGAACTCTACCGTTTTTCAAGCATCGATGTTTATGCCATCGGCCTCGGACGCCAGCAGTCCCTCGTGTTCAAAGAAGATATGCACCAGTTCCCATAGAATGTGATAGAGGGTTTCGTGCGTTTCCTGGATTACCAGCGGATCGCGCGCAGGAACCACGAAGCAGAAAGCGAGTTCGGCCTGCCTGAACAGGTCGGCCTCGCACCCTGCCAGGCCAAGCGTTAGCAGGCCCCTGTGCTTTGCCGCTTCTAACGCTGCCACGATATTTTCGCAGCGCCCGTCGAGAGAAAAGCCCAGCGCGACATCCTGTGGACGGGCGAGCGCCTCGATCTGCCGTATGAAAAGCTGGCGTGTTCCGTCCCCGGCGGCCAGAGTGCTCAGCGCCGCACTATCGTTGGTCAGTGCCAGAGCCGGTAGTGCGCGTTTCCCCACGATCACCGGATGCACAAATTCCACCGCGACATGCTGGGCGTCGGTGGCGCAGGCTCCGTTGCCAAAAGCGAGCAAGCGCCCTCCCTGATGAAAGCGACGCGCCACCGCCCAGCAGGCACGAGCGATTTGCTCCGCTTCACGCGTAAAAAATGCTTCCGACACAGAGATACTCTGCTCGAAACGCCGGCTGATAAGCGTCAGAAGATCGGGTATGGAGGTTTTGATGCTCATGGCACTTCTCTCTATTCGATATCGCTCTGCTGCAATATACGCAGCTCATCCGTATAGATGTTCCCCATTGCTTGCAGGGCTTCCATTGTCTCGCGGGCCTCGTCTTCATCGATTTTACTCATCGCAAAGCCAACGTGGATCAAGACCCAGTCTCCAGGCGCGATTCCTTCTGGTCGCACCAGAGCTACATTGATATTGCGTTTCACGCCTGATACCTCGACTTTAGCAAGCGAATTTGCCTCGTCTACCATACTGATGATCTTACCTGGGATACCAAGGCACATCTGAAATCTCCTGTTCTTGTTTAAAACCATATGCTGGCACGACTTCTGTTTGTGGTGAAATTTGTAAACGGGCCGCCGCGACTGCTATCTGCCCAAGACTTAATCCTCCATCGTTGGGTGGCACATGACGATTGATGTAGACGCGGAAAGCCAGGCTCTTCAGTTTCCCAATCAGCTCCTCCAGCAGCAGGCGATTCTGGAAAACGCCTCCGCTTAACGCGACAGTATGCAAGCCCGTCCGTTCGCGGGCAATGACGCATGTCTGGGCAAGCAGCTCCCCTATGGAAGAATGGAAGCGGTGCGCGATGTGAGGAGCGGGAACACCCCGCCGAATATCGGCTACCAGCGCGTGTATGAGTGGCGTTACGTCCAGCGCCGCAGGCGCCTGGTCATTTATGGCAAATGGATAGGTTGCGCCAGCATCCGTTGCTGTAATAGCAAGCTGTTCCAGTTCGCTTGCAGCCTGTCCCTCATAGAGCTGGTGGGATGAGCCTGCCGGCAGATCGAGCAAGGCAGCCACCGCGTCAAAGAGCCTGCCCAGACTGGATGTAAGAGGGCAATTGAGGCCCCTCGCGATCATTTGCTCCAGGATACGCCACTTCGCGCGGTCAAGCCGGCGCACAAAGGGAATATTCAGATCGAAGAGATCTGCGCCGCAGGCTCGTTGCAAGTAAACAGCGGCCATGCGCCAGGGTTGGCGTATCGCTCGTTCGCCGCCAGGTAGAGGAACATAGGCCAGGTGAGCCAGGCGCTGAAATCCTCTGCGATCCGCGCACATGACTTCGCAGCCCCAGATGGCTCCATCCGTGCCGTATCCTGTGCCATCTGCGGCGACCCCAATCACCGGTTCCTCCAGCCCATGTTCCGCTAAGACGCTGGCGATATGGGCATGATGATGCTGGACGCCAATTTTTTGGGGAACGTCCAGGTCGAGCGCGTATTTGCTCGCCAGATATTCAGGATGCAGGTCATAGGCAACCGCTTGCGGTGAAATGGCAAAGAGCCGCTGGAAGTGCTCGATGCTTTCCTGAAATGAGGCCAGCGTTTCCAGGTTTTCCAGATCCCCAATATGCTGACTGAGAAATGCCTGCCGGCCTTTACTCAAGCAGAACGTATTTTTGAGCTGACCGCCACAGGCCAGCAGCGGCAGCGGAGCCTCAAAGGAAAGCGCGAGAGGCTCCGGCACATAGCCACGCGCGCGCCGGAAGAACTGCACGCCCCCGGCCACGATGCGCACCACTGAATCGTCGCAGCGCGTATAAATCTCGCGATTGTGCAGTAACATGCCTTCGGCCAGTTGCCCCAGGCGCTCCTTTGCTTCTTCGTCGCGATAGGCAAGTGGTTCTTCACTCAAGTTGCCACTGGTCATCACCAGGGCTACCGGGCGGCCCGGCGGGCTGGCATCAGCGAAGGTGTGTAGCAAGAGATAATGGAGCGGCGTGTAGGGCAGCATGATGCCGAGTGTCCCCAGATGCGGAGCGACATCGGGTGCCAGGGGCCTGTCCGGGCGGCGAGGGAGCAGGACAATTGGTCGCTGGCGTGATTGGAGCAGGGCCGCTTCGGCGTCACTCACATGACAGAAAAAGCGAGCGGTTTCCAGATCAGGTACCATGAGAGCGAATGGCTTTAGCTCCCGCTGCTTGCGCAGGCGCAAACGCCGGACCGCCGCGACATTCAGGGCATCACAGGCCAGATGATAGCCACCCAGGCCCTTGATAGCAAGAACAGCTCCCGCGACAAGCGCGTGACTGGCTTGCGTTAGTGCTTCCTGGGCATGTACACCTTCCTCAGAATCAGTAGAGCTGGTCTCGGCCCCATCCCAGAGAAGCAGCTGTAGCTGCGGTCCACAGGCCGGACAGGCGTTTGGCTGCGCATGGAAACGGCGATTCAGTGGATCGTCATACTCTGCCCGGCAGGTCGGGCAGAGCGGGAAGGCACGCATAGTAGTCTTGTCTCGGTCGTAAGGCATATTTTGAATAATAGTAAAACGCGGACCGCAGTTGGTACAATTGATGAAAGGATAGTGGTAGCGCCTGTTTGTAGGTTCGGAGAGTTCATGCAGACAATCATTGCATAGCGCGACATCAGGCGAAATCAGCGTATGATGCTCCTCACTTGCCTTGCTCGGCATAATGATGAACGTGGTTTCGTGGCGCGTGGGAAGCCGCTCAATTGTCACCTGATCGACGCGAGCCAGCGGAGGAGCCTCTTCGCTTAAAGCGCGTTGAAATGTATCCAGGGCATTTTGTGGTCCCTCGATCTCAATCGTTACCCCGGAGCTATCATTGCGCACAAAGCCTGCCAGCCCCAGGCGCTGCGCCTGGGTATAGACGAAAGGGCGGAATCCCACGCCCTGGATGATACCCTGCACAAGCAAACGTCGTCGTTGCAGCACCTCACCATCTGCCGGTCCCGTCATCTCTTAGCACTCTCCTCGCGAGAAGGTTGTCAGCCACGCGCACCAAGCTTCAATACCCATTCCTGTACGACAGCTCATCTCGAAGAGACGCAAGCGAGGGTTAATCGCGAGGACCTGACGTTTGACCTTCTCCAGATCGTAATCGACATGGGGAAGCAAATCGAGCTTGTTTATGATCAGCACCTGTGCCACAGCGAACATTTGCGGATATTTGGCCGGCTTATCGTCTCCTTCGGCAACGCTCATGACCACAACCCGCAGATCTTCTCCCAGGTTCCAGGCAGCGGGACAGACCAGATTCCCGATATTTTCGATAATGACCAAATCGAGAGAAGCCAGGTCGAGTTCTGTCAGCGCATCGCGAATCATATGCGCCTCCAGGTGACATGCTCCGCGTGTGTTGATTTGCACCGTTTCCGCGCCGGCAGCTTCGATGCGTGCCGCGTCCGCGCTTGTCTCGATATCGCCCTCGATCACACCAATCTTCACCTGCTCGCGCAGCCGTGCGAGCGTGCGTTCCAGCAGCGTTGTCTTGCCAGCGCCAGGCGAACTCATGATATTGAGCATACGGACTTGACACTTCACCAGCGCTTGCCGAACTTCTGTAGCAATGGCCTCATTTGGGGCCAGGATATTCTGGGCAATCATCACTCGGGGCATGGATCTCCCTCACCACCTTCCTCACTTACTCGATTTCCATTTCCAGGATTTGGCATTCTGTGCCTGAGATAGTCTCAGTACTCCACTCCGCGCAGATCGGGCAGCGCAGGACAAAATCTTTGACCGCAAAGTCCTGAGCGCAATGCCGGCAGCGTGCCCGATGGGGCACACATTCAACACTCAAGCGCGCGCCGTTCAGGATGGGGGAGCAGCCGGCCAGCATTGCAAAGCTGAACGTTAACGAATCGGTTGCAACCCCGCTGGCCTCACCTATCTGTATCCGCACGGCTTTTACGCGAGCGGCCTGGCATTCGTGCGCACGCTGCTCAACCACATCAACAATACTTTGAGCAATGGCTAGTTCGTGCATGCAGGCCCTACACCTCGTCCCCACAATTGCCCGCGCCGCACATAGCTGGCGTTACATCGAGCGAATGCGCATATAACGCTGGATATCGGGGAACGATTGATAGAACAGGTAGCCCACAATCGCGGCCAGCACAAGCGCAATATATTTAGCCATGAGTTGGTCCTTTCTATGTACCATCTATTTTTTTAACAGCTTCTCGACAAGCGAATCTATCATCTTTACTGCTTCGTCAACCGCAGCCTGTACAGGCGTGCTCAAGCCCATCTGCATCTCGGTATAATCCTCGCCGTCGCCAAAAGGCGCAGGCTCGCAGCCAACAAGCAAGATCTGGCAGGGGCCGGCTCCCATGGTCCTGGCGAAAGTGAGCACTTTCACCGGGTCCATGCTGTGGGCGTCCAGCGCGGCTCCCGCCCCCTCTGCGCCGCTCTCCGGGCCACAAGCAGTCAGGTCGGGTTCGATCAAGTAGAGCGTCCCCGGCTCGTTTCCCCTGGGCGTTGCATCGACCAGGATCAGCGCCTCGTAACCATCCAGCAGGGTGTAGGCAAGCTCCACGCCCCGAATGCCGAAATCGCAGACCCGCACTCCTCGCGAGTAAGATCGGCTCATCAAGCGCCGGGCAACCTCGACCCCAAAGCCATCGTCGCCCAGAAAGACGTTGCCAACTCCTGCAATTAGTATACGCCTGTCCCTATAATCCATTGCTGGCAATCTGCTCACGCCTACCCCTCCAGCAGTTCCACTTCTTCCGGGTAGAAGAAGAAACGGTGGCCGGGCAACACGCGCTCGTCCCATTGCTCCCTGCCGGGGTCATCATCCAGAGTAACAACCAGGTAGAGACGATTCTCAAAATCCTGCTGGATAGCCTCGATGCGCGCCGTCTTGCCAGCCAGTAGTATATCAAAGGCATCTGCGCGGGCCTTTGGATGCAGGCGCACCTTGTTTCCCACGCGGGCTGTTTTACCGGCGAGGAGGAGCGAGTCTGGCACAGCGTAGTCCTTGCCCGCGTAGCCCTGAATTGGCGCGAGAGGACTGCTCCGGTTCACGTGCCTGCTCTCGTCATCGGGCAGGCTCAGTTCACGGATCGCGCCGTGCAGCTTCATAAACTGCTCAGGTGAAAGCGATTCGATGCGCTCCAGTATCCCACGTGCTCGCTCATCCCCTTCGCGCAGTTCGGCTTTTTCCTCATCGCTCAAGGTCAGGATGCGCAGGGCCAGGATCTCATCGATCTCAGTACCGTCGAAAAGTGTGCCGGGACTCTCCGGTGCAATCTGTGGATAATCGTAGAGGATAATCGGCGAAGAGAGCATCGTATCCTGCTGGCCCTTGTAGCCAACCAGAACCGGCCAGGTATGCCGATTCTGGCAGGTTCCGGCTGCCAGTTGGAACTCTTCAGGCGTTTCCAGAAGGGAGATAAAACGGCCCTGGTAGACATGCAGGATAGTGTGAGTGGAGACAAACGACTGCAACAGGACAGCATCCCGGCGTTCCGATGTCGCGCTGCTGATAGGCGTGCTATTCTCAATATGCACGCCGAGCTTGCAGAGATCCATATTGTTCTGACCGTGAACACGCTCAGCAGTGATCACCATAGCGCCCAGGAGAGGTTGGTGCTCGCGGGTAATCACCGGCTGCTGTGGATTGGCCGGATATTCGACCAGGCGGCCGGAGGAAAATGCGATTCTGGTGCGCCAGGGCTGGGCCAGTAGCTCGCGCAAAGGGAGCCTCAAGACACTCACCTCGCGCTCAATCCCCTCTTCCCAGGGTTCATACGCGAGCTGGCCCGCCATCAAGAAGCGATTGCCTGCCTTTCGCGAAGCGCACTCGTCCGCAAGTTGTGCCTGGGAACGTGCAAGGGCAGGTTCTGCTATGCTGCGCGCGAGCAGATGCAGGAAGCGCACAGAGATATCAAAGGAAGTGTCTGACTGACCCGCGACCAGACATTCTGTATGCATAGTCCAGGAATCCAGGCCGCCATTTGCTTCGCTACAGGCTCGTGGATAAACGACACCGAATGTCCAACGTTGGCGATTTTTGATAGCTGAGTGCCGATAGGGATAAAGTAGATAACCTTCGTACAGGATTGCGCCAGCGATTTCTCGCGCTTGCTCTATACTCACAAATGGCCCTCTCTTTCCAGAAGCTCCGCAACTACTTTGTCCCAGGTAGGTAGCCCGCGCTGGATTTTGTACCGAGAGAGTCTATCAAAGACATCTTTTTGCAAGCGTACCCAGGCACTGTTCGGATAGTAGCGCTGGATCATAGCTCGCCAGACCACTACCGGCAGGCGATACGCAGCTTCTTTCTGCCAGGGAATGCGCCCAACCTGCAAGTTTTCTGCTTCGCCTTCGTAGAAAAGTGTTCCGCTGAACAGAAAGTTCAGGGGGATTTCTCCATCTTCCAGCGCATCAAAATATTTTGTACTGGCTACCTCGAAGTCGTAGGTGCAGTATACAGGTAGATCAACAGTAACGGCGTCGATGAACTGAGGCACGAAAACGTTCACATGCGTCCAGAGCCGGTCACGTAGCGTCTCTCGCCAGCGTTGCGGCTCGCCGAAAATCTCCAGCAAGCGCTCTTGCTCCGTTGCGCTGTAACGCCGCCGGGTGACGGCCAGGTGAATCTGGCTATGCAGGATTACACTATGAATGGGAGTCTGGGGTTCTCTGTTTGCAATAGACAGTTTGAAAATGAGCATTGGCTGCGCGGCAAAGTCTGGCGTCTCCACTCCGCTAATTGCAAAGTCTAGCTCTGGCATGTTCCTCTCCATTTTCTCGCGAGTTCTCTAGCGGCGCGTACCCCTTGCGTTTGCGCGGCGGCACAAACTTGACCGGGATGCCTGGGCGCCGGAGCGCGGGGGCATCTTCGATACGAACCTCGTCCAGATCCGGAATTGCGCTAGAGATCGCCGCCTCTAGCGCTTGCTTAAACGCACCAGGCAAGGAGGAGCAGGTGTGACAGCCTTCTGTGAGGCGTAGATAAGCAATGCCGTCTTTAAGCTGCACAAACTCAATGGGGGTTCCATAGGCACGCATCCTCCCCACTACCTGGCGAATCCGCGTCTCAAGGTCTACAGGATAGAGTCCGTGCAGCAGCAGCAAAGCTCCCACCAGTTCATCCCTGGCAAGCATCTCGACCAGGCGCTGGCCGGCCACTTCGGCCAGCGCCGTCATTTCAAGTACGCGTGTCAGCGCTGCGCCATACACTTCTAGCAATTCGCGGAGCAGTTCTTCAGTTTTGGCGCGCATCTGCGGATCGGGAAAAGCGGCCACTTCCTGAAGCAGCCTCTCGATCCGCGCCGCCTGTTTCTCGCGTTCCTTCACATCCATATCTCACCTCTTCCATCACTCAAAGTGCTCTAGGGAGTCACGCCGAAGGTCGGTGAATGCACCACTTGCAATTCCTTACCCTTGCCCAGGTACATGTGAACTCCGCATGGCAGGCAGGGATCGAAGCTGCGCACCGTGCGCATAATATCGATGCCTTTGAAGTTCTCTGGCCCGTTCTCCTCGAAGATCGGCGTGTTCTGCACTGCGTCCTCGTAAGGGCCGGGCGTGCCGTAGATATCGCGCGGGCTGGCATTCCAGGGAGTCGGTGGATAGGGATGATAATTGGCAATCTTCCCATTTTCGATGACCATATGGTGCGAAAGCACGCCACGTACCGCTTCGTGGAAGCCGCAGCCAATCGCCTCCCTGGGTACTGTGAAATCGTTCCAGGTGCGGGTACGTCCGGCATGGATTTCTGCAAGAGCTTTTTCTACACAGTAGAGAGCGACTACAGCAGCGTATGCCTGGAAATACGTGCGCGCTCGATCCCGCTCGATGGCGTTGCTCCAGCGAGGAATTTTCCACTCAAGCTCTACTTCCGGCTTCAGCGCAGTTTTGGGCAAAGTGATCTTCACACTCTGCCCGGTGGCCTTGATATATCCACCCAGATCGACCAGACCCGCCAGGGCCGTCGCCCACAGACGCGCGAGTGGACCACCTCCGGTGTCGAGAGCTAGATACGTCCTGGTGCGGCTATCGTACCAGCGCGGCGACATTACCCAGCTATAGTTCTTGTCGAAGTCCCGCTTCTGCGGACGCGGCAGCGTTGTCTGGTTCCAGGGATGATGGATATCAATCGGGTTGCCGAGCGGATCGCGCTCAACGAAGATCCTGTCATTTTGCCAATCGGCGTAGTAAGAGCTACCGAGTAAAATGCGGATACCCAGATTGATATCGATCAGGCTAGTTGTGAGCAGCTCGCCATCGACCACTATGCCTGGCGTCACGAACATAGCACGTCCCCAGGTATCCATAGTCCGGTAATCGTAGTCGCATACATCGGGGTCCTGGAAAGATCCCCAGCAGCCGAGCAGCGTTCGTCTGTATCCCACCTGTTCGTAGCCAGGCAGCGCCTTATAGAAGAAATCGAACAGATCATCGTGTAGAGGCACGACTTTTTTCATGAACTCGATGTACTTCATCAGACGCACCAGATAGTCGGTAAAAAGCTGGACGCTGGCGACGGTCCCAACTCCACCTGGGTAGAGCGTCGATGGATGGACATGACGCCCCTCCATCAAGCAGAACTTCTCGCGGGTCAGCCGACTCATTTGCAGCGCTTCTCGGTAAAATTCCCCACTAAAGGGATTGAGCGAGCGCATAATATCTGCGATGGTCCGGTAGCCATGATCTCTAGCGTGAGGCGCTCTGGTTTTTTCGGCTAAATCCAGCACACCAGGGTTAGTTTCGCGTACCATCTGCTCGCAGAAATCGACCCCAACCAGATTCTCCTGATAAAGGTTATGGTCGAACATATACTCCGCAGCTTCACCAAGGTTAAGAATCCACTCGCCCAGCGCTGGCGGCTTGACACCATAAGCCATATTCTGCGTATAGACCGAACAGGTTGCGTGATTGTCCCCGCAGATACCACAGATGCGGCTTGTAATGAAGTGCGCATCACGCGGATCTTTGCCCTGCATAAAAAGACTATAGCCGCGAAAGATCGACGAGGTGCTGTGGCACTCTACTACCTTGCGTTCCCCGAAATCAATTTTGGTATAGATACCCAGGCTGCCCACAATACGCGTAATCGGGTCCCAGGACATTTCAACGATACGCGGGGCCTGAGCAGGTGTTTCTTCTCGCGTTGCCTGCGTAGCCATAGAAATCACTCCCTACATAGCAATATTAGACAGTAGTCGCAATCTATCAGTGTGGTGCGTAGCCAGTTGTCAGTTCGCGCCCCTTATGACGCCAATGAGGCTCTTCATTGAGCGTGTGGTTGGTAATCTTGCGCAGTTGGCGTATCACCGTGCCGTATGTCTTCACGGCGGTTGACGAGAGTTTGCTTCCAGGAGGCGCATCCATGAACGGCATAAACTTGTCTGGAAACCCCGGCATGGTGCAACCAATGCAGATGCCTCCGACGTTTGGACAACCACCGAGGCCGGCCATCCAACCCCGTTTGGGAACGTTACATTGTACAACCGGTCCCCAGCAGCCCAGTTTTACCAGGCATTCAGGGGCGCCATACGCGGTGGCAAAATCCCCCTCTTCATAAAAGCTGCCCCGGTCACAGCCCTCGTGGACGGTCTTCCCGAACAGCCAGGTGGGTCGCAACGCCTCGTCGAGCGGGATCATGGGAGCCATTCCCGCTGCCTGGTAAAGCAAGTAGAGCAGTGTTTCCATGAAATTATCCGGCTGAACCGGGCAGCCCGGCACGCAGACAAGCGGTATACCAGCTTTAGATGCCCAGTGCCAGCCCAGGTAGTCGGCCAGGCCCATCGCACCCGTTGCGTTGCCCTGCATCGCGTGGATGCCGCCGTAGGTCGCGCACGTCCCGGCTGCAACTACTGCCCAGGCTTTGGGAGCCAAACGATCTACCCAATCGCTGGTCGTAATCGGCTGACCGGTCGCGGGATCTACTCCAAGAGCGGCCCAGTAGCCCTCTTTCTTGATCTTCTCGTTAGGAATCGACCCTTCCACGACAAGCACGAAAGGATCGAGTTCACCACGTTCGGCCTTATACCACCATTCCATGAAGTTATCGCCAACTTCATAAGCCAGCACAGGATTATGAAGTTGCACCTTAGGTAATCCCGGTAGAGCGCCTAGAAGAAGGTCTTCAAGGCTGGGCTGGGCGGCTGCTGTAACAGAAATGGTATCACCGTCACAACTCAAGCCGGCAGTAATCCAGATAATGTGAACTTCCTTCACTTGTGTTCCGGTTGCCATGATGTAGCTCCTCTCACACTCTGTAAGATGATCGTTGCATGCTAGAAACGCTGCGGAGAACTGGCCAGGAGCCGCTTGACACGCACTGAAAGGGCACTGTTACCTCACAGAATCACGCAACGATGAGAAAAATGAGCTGAGAGCATCCTTACCCATCCGCCACATGTGTAGTAAGAATTGCACTTACTTGTAAGATACGCTGCTCCAGCAAGTCAACAACCGGGCTGCCCAAACCGAGAGTGAGGAAGGGTAAGTTTGCAGCAAAGATACACCTGGCGCAGTACTCCGAATCAGATTTGTACAAGGTGTCTTCGTTGTTGACAGTAGTTTACAGACCGCCCATAAAGTGCAGATACGTAACAAGTGCGCCAAATTGTACAATTGCGTAGAAATGTCTTGCCTTTTCCTTTTGCTATCATGTATGCTTCTTTGTAGAGAATTATCACTAGCACCAGGGAGGGTATTTCCTATGCAGCAAGAAGAAGCGAGAAGTGAAGTTGCCCAGATTCTTGCCCAGATCCAGGCGGAATATGAATCAGCCGTGATTGGCCTGTCGGGGCTGGCTTCGGGAACAGCTTCTCATGAGTTCATCACGGCCCGTATGGAGCGCATGGGCCAGCTTCATAAGAAATTGTTTCATCTCGTCGGAGAGAACGACGCTATCGCGTTAGTAGCCGATACCCTGAAAAATTGTCCTGATAGATCAAGTCATCCGAGTCAACTCGTATAAATTGAGGAAGCAAAAAGAGAGAGCCGGGCGTGCCCAACTCTCCCTTTTTTTTGCCGGTCCTAATCGACCGTCACAGACTGCATGACATCTCCGACACGGATACTGCGCACAACATCCATACCAGAGATGGTATCGCCGAAAATGGTGTAGTTAGGTGGAAGATTGGGCTGATCCTCCAGGCAGATGAAAAACTGACTGCCGTTGGTGTTGGGGCCAGCATTAGCCATCGCCACTGTTCCCGCGCGATACGGGCGTTTGACCGGCTCATCCTGGAACTGATAGCCGGGGCCGCCTCGCCCGGTGCCGGTGGGATCACCTCCCTGGATGACAAAACCATCGACAACCCGGTGAAACGTCACGCCGTTATAGTAGCCATCGCGCGCCAGAGCCACAAAATTGTTCACCGTTACAGGCGCCTCAGCGGGATTCAGTTCGAGCTTGATATCGCCCTTATTTGTTTTAATTAAAACCCTGTAGGGGCGATTCGTCTCAATCTGCATCTGCGGAGGCGAGCTATACTGTTTAGGCATAGATACCTTCCTTTCTGCCAACCACTATACCCCTATTACGGATTTACTGCAACCACAAGCACATGGTTCAGCGTATCGGGCGTAATCTTCTGGGCTGCGGCAGAAGAGCCGGAGTCAGGGTCAGGTCCCTGAATCTTCAGAAGAACATTCATCCCCTGCACGACATGGCCGAAAAGATTATACTTCTTTTGCAGCTTGGAGGTATCATTGGCGGTGCAGATAAAGAACTGACTGCCGTTGGTGTTGGGGCCGCTATTAGCCATCGCCACGCACCCCTGGGTATAATTGCCCTTAACCGGCTCATCGTTGAATTTATAGCCGGGACCTCCGCTCGTAGTGCCGGTCGGGCTACCGGTCTGCACGACAAAATTAGGGACGACGCGATAGAATTTCATCCCATCGTAAAACTTGTGCTGGGCAAGAAAGACGAAATTGTTGACGGTGTTCGGTGCAAGCGAAGGATCAAGCTCCAGAACAATCAACCCTCTGTTCGTGTTCAGCCCCACGCAGTACAGCTTCTTGGTATTGATGCTCATAGCCGGGGCCTTCGAGTAGGTGTGCTGGGTCTTGTTAAATTCCGCAGTCGTGGGTGGCGCAGAGGTGTCGGTCAACTGCTTGATCACCGAACTGGCCACACAGGGCGAAACGGTAGCTGTTTTCTTGGGCTTTGCAGGAGGTGCGAAAGGGCCAAGGTGATAGTAATAGAGCGACACAACAGCCGCCGCAATCACCAGCAGCGAAAGAAAGGCTGCCCAGGGATAGCGCGCCAGGCCACGCGCGGGCCGTTTTTCACCCGGTGAGCGACGCGGGGGCGCTTTTACCTCCAGCCTCGGTAAATCAGTCGCGTGAGCTTTTGCAATTTTGGCCGCCCGCTTGGAAGCGGCTCGCTTCGTTGTTTTGGGCATGGGATAGGTGATAACTGCCTTTCAAGTATATTTGAATACGTTGATCGCGGTGAAAACTCCGCGGACCGCACAGAATCCTCCCAAATCTGCGCTTTATAATAACCTGCTCGCTTCACATGGTCAAGACCTGTAAGAAAGAAACACGGCGAGATTACAAAACTCAAAATGAGCCATAGGCATCTCTTCCCATAAACAGCAGAGGTAAACTGGCAAGATTCGCTCCGTCGGAAGATCTTTTTAGTGGATAACTCTGTGGATAACCCTGTGGATAGATGGGGAAAACCTCTTTTTTTGGTGGATAAGTTGGGAAAAGTCGGTTTCCTTGCTTCCTTTTTTACAAACTCGCGCTCATCCCCTGGGCAGACTTATCCACATATCCACAGACCGAAACGTCGCCCGCTATTTGCATTCGCGCCGACTATTCGCTACACTGATTACGCACATAAAACTTTGCGCGGACCGGGGGATTGTCTCCCTACAATCTGGGAGCATTCTCACAGAAAGCGGGCAGGATGGATATTTTTACCATTTCTGCTGTCGAACTTTTGTGCTATAATCGCTTTGCGAGAGAGAAGATCGGGCATTAACGGAGTCAAGAACGTGGAGAAGCTGTTACCACAAAACATTGAAGCCGAATGCGGTGTCCTGGGGAGCATTATCATTGATCCCGATGCCATTGTACAGGTCTCAGACTTTCTCCAGGCAGAAGATTTTTATCGCGATGCCCACCGCATGATCTACGAAGTGATCATTCATCTCTACCAGAACGGTGAACCGGCTGATTTCATCACTATTTGCGACGAACTGGAACGCCGCAATCAGTTGGAAGACGTGGGCGGGGCGAGCTATATTACCTCGCTGATCAATCAGGTGCCGACCAGCGGCAACGTTGAATACTACGGGCACATCGTTGAACGCACCTCGACGCTTCGCCGCCTGATCCACGCTGCCGGCCAGATCGCAGCGATAGCCTATGAAGAGAGCGATGCCGATGTGGCTCTTGATAAAGCCGAGCAGCTTATTTTTAACATCAGCCAGCGCCACAGTCGTTCGGATTTCTCCTCGATGGAGGAGATTCTTGCCGATTATATGACCAGGCTGGAGCAGCTCAACGCGCGCCGGGGTAGCATTGTTGGCGTGCCCACCGGATTCACCGACCTGGACCGCCTGACCGGCGGACTGCAGAAGTCGGATTTAATTATTCTCGCCGCTCGTCCGGGCATTGGCAAAACCTCGCTGGCGCTGAGCCTGGCTCATAACGCGGCGGTCAAATATAAACACTCGGTGGCGATCTTTAGCCTGGAAATGAGCAAGGAACAACTGGCCCAGCGCCTGCTCTCTATGGACGCTGGCATCGACCAGCAACGCATGCGCACGGGCTGGATCGAAGAGCACGAGTGGCAACTCATCGTCGAGGCCAGCGATAAGCTGGCTGAGGCTAGCATCTGGATCGACGATACGGCCGGTATCTCCACAATGGAGATGCGCAGCAAGGCCCGCCGTTTGCAGACGGAACATGGCGTAGACCTGATCATCGTGGACTACTTGCAGCTGATGCAGGCTAATGTTAGCAAACGCAGTGAGAACCGTGTGCAAGAGGTATCGGAGATCAGCCGCAGCCTGAAAGGTCTGGCCCGCGAGCTAAATATACCCGTGATGGCCGCAGCACAGCTTTCACGCTCGGTAGAGAGCCGGCAGTCGAAAGTACCACAATTGTCGGATTTACGCGAAAGTGGTTCAATCGAGCAAGATTCAGATATTGTTATGTTTATTTACCGCGATGATGCGTATAATCCCGAATCGGAACGCAAAAACATCGCGAACGTGATTGTGGCCAAACATAGAAATGGGCCGGTCGGGGAGATCAGCCTGTACTTTCAACCGAATCAGACACGCTTCCGGGATCTGGAAGTGACGCCACCTGAAGAATAAGAAAATTCGAAACAGGATGTTATTTACAATGACAGCATTTACCGGATTCCCATCGGGAAAGAATCCCTATGTGCCGGTGCCAGAGGTCTTTTTCACCGTTTTGCTGCCAGAGATCGAGGATATGGCGGAGCTGAAAGTAACGCTGCACCTCTTCTGGCTGCTGGCACAAAGGCAGGGCAACCCGCGCTGCGTCAGTGACCGCGAGTTACTGGGCGACCGTGTGCTGCTACGCGGACTCAAGCGCCAGGGAGACCCTCGACCGGCCGAAGAAAGGCTGCGCCAGGGGCTGGAACAGGCAGTAGCCCGTGGAACACTCTTGCGTATTCATTTAAAATTACTCAGTGAAATCAGCGGTGAGGAAGAAGTGATTGCCTGGTATTTCTTTAATACAGCTCGCAGCCGGAAGGTGGTCAACGGCCTCCAGGGCGCTGAAATGGTACCCGCTCGCCTGCTGGAAAAAGGCGAGCCGGTCGCACCTGCTCGCTTGTCCGGGGGACGGGTGAGCAGGCAGGCCACTATAGAGCAAAACGGACACCAGGGAAAGGCCCGCGTCAAGGTGCAGGTCGAGCGACCAAATATCTTTGTGCTCTATGAACAGAATATCGGCCTGCTCACGCCAATGATTGCCAATCAATTAGAAGATGCCGCCGACCGCTATCCCGCCGACTGGATAGAATCAGCCTTTAGCGAAGCGGTGCAGCGCAACAAACGCAATTGGAAATATATCAATGCTATTTTGCGACGCTGGGAAACGGAAGGGAGATAACTCATGGAACGCTTGAGCGACATCATGAGAACAACGCAGGGACCACACGTAGCTGCAAAGCAACGCTTGCCGCAACAAGAGTATTCACAGGGACTGCGCCAGTCCCCCCAGACGCGTCGCCCTCTGCCAGAACAGAGTGGGCGTTCGAGAATCTCGCCTCGTGTGTCTGGTTTCCCTTCGACGCGCCCCACGCTGCCCTCGCGCTACTCTCAGGACGAGGAGGAGCAGTGGGAAGAGTCAGAGCACCCGATCAGCCGTACAAACTACGACAGCCGGTACACTCCACGAGCATCTCGCTATACTGAACAACCTCCGCAGGGAGATTACTACGCCGAGGAGGAAGAATACTCGATGATGATTCCGATAGATTCGCAGGAGGAATGGAGCGATGATACAGCCGTGATGCGCTACGGCGATTGGGAAAGCGAGCCAGGCTATCCTCACGAATCTTCTTATCAGGAAGAGGAAGAGTACCAGCCGCCTGTGCCTCAGCGCAAAAATACCGCTCCCGTGCCACGAACACCCACGCGCGAGATTGGTCCTGATGCGCAACCGCGCGCACAAATGTACCGCAGGAATAATCCTCTGGTCACGCGTGACCTCGCGCGCGCTACATCTGAGAATACCCGCCCATCATCTCCCAGTCGAGTACGAGAAGATCGCCAGCTCGTGCCAACCCTACCCGCACGACTCACCCAGCAACGCGCCACGCAGCCGCTAAGATCGCGGCAGATAGCTCAAGTGCGTGAGGAAATGCAACCAGGAGCGCTTGTCAGGGCTTCGCAAGAAGAGACCGAAGAGACAACAATTTATGTGCCAGCACCTTACAAGAATCCAACGCCGGTTTGTCCCATCTGCAAAGGAGCTGGTTATCTGCGGCAAGACGTACCTTACGGACATCCAGGGTTTGGTAAGCCGGTCCAGTGCAAATGTAAACAAAAAGATCTGCAAGCCAAACGATGGCAACAAAGACGAGAGAATGCTAATTTAGATAATCTGAGCGACAAAGGCTTTGACAACTTTTTACTGTATAATGGTGCTCCTGCTCAACTACACGAAGCTTTCCAGGAAGCCAGAGAGTACGCTCATAGCCCGCATGGCTGGCTCGTCTTCGCGGGCAAATCGGGGTGCGGTAAAACTCACCTGGCTGCTGCTATAGCCAACCACTACTTAGCAACAACGGGAGAGACGGTCCTCTTTATCACAGCAAGCGATCTGCTGGACCATTTACGGGCCACTTTCAGTCCTTCATCCGATATCGTTTACGATAAGCTCTTCGAGCAAGTACGCGAGGTTTCATTGCTCGTCCTGGATGACCTGGGAGCCCAGAAGGGTACCCCCTGGGCGAACGAAAAGCTTTTCCAATTAATTAATTATCGCTACAATTATAGAATACCGACCGTTATCACTACGAACTGGACCTCGTCCCAGAACTACAAGCTTGTTGAGATTGATGAACGTATTCGTTCTCGCCTCAGCGATCTCGGTCTGGTGATCACCCTTGAACTTGACAGGGTGGGGGATTACCGCTTGCGCAACCCGCGCCGTAATCAAAACTCACACCACTTTTAGCAGACCACTCACATGACTGCTAAATTCATCGGCTGAATGCTTGCGTTTGCTCGTTACAGGTGCTATCATAACGGTACACGACCCTGCTTTTGTAGAGTTCCTCTGCACATTCAATCCTTACCAATAGTGTCTCAACTCAAAGTGTGTGGGAGACAAAGAGCCGTTTCGGAAAGTAAAGGAGCCGAAGATGGGTAGCAAATTCAACCCAAATGATCCAAAATGGATTCGGGAAACCCGTGAGATAATGGAGCCGAGGGGGATTATTGTTCCTAATGTTATCGAGCAGACGCCACGAGGCGAGCGTGGCATGGACATTTACTCGCGCCTGCTCAAGGAGCGTATCGTCTTCATTGGCACACCAATCGACGACACCGTAGCAAATCTGACGGTGGCTCAGTTGCTCTTCTTGCAGAGCGAAGATGCCACTAAGGATGTCAATCTGTATATTAACTCACCCGGTGGTGTGATCTACGCGGGTCTGGCCATCTATGATACAATGCAGTACCTCAAGCCAGACGTCTCAACAACCTGCGTAGGTATGGCCATGAGCATGGGCGCGGTTCTGCTAACAGCCGGTACGAAAGGCAAACGCTTCTGCCTGCCTAACTCGACCGTTCTGATCCACCAGCCACTCGGCGGCGCTGAAGGTCAGGCAGCTGATATCGAGATTACTGCGCGTGAGATCCTGCGCCTGCGCCAAAGCATCTACGATATCCTCGCCCGTCATAGCGGCCAGACAATCGAGCGCATCCGGCAGGATGCGGACCGCAACTACTATATGACCGCCCAGCAGTGCGTGGAATATGGCCTGGTGGACGAGGTTCTCGGCGGCGAGGACGCTACCACCAGATAACCTTTGAGGGTATGTCTGGTTCGCGACGGCTTTGCCGCGTAGAGAGAATGAGAGGATTGTGCGAGAAATGTGCTTTGCGCACTTCTCGCACAATCCTCTCATTCCAGCAAGCTCCGCAGGCATAAGTTCACGAGCATGAGGGAAGCCAGGTATACTTTTTGAAGATGAAGTTGAAAGGACCCCTCCAGGGGCACAGGCGCATTATCTATGTCAGAAGCTCTTGTAGGACGCGGAATTCGTTGCTTGCTTTTCGATCTTGGCGATACTCTCTGGTATCGAGAGGATCAAGACCACTGGGAAAAACGGGAGGATGCAGCTAACCAGCAGGCAATTACTCTCCTGCGGCGTTATACCGATTCCTCACGCCTCCCCAAACTCGATGACCGATCCCTGGGGCGACAGTTGCGCCGGGCTTTTGATGCTCAGATTCGCGCCGCAATCCGCCGCGCCCCCTTACTGGAGCCAGATCCAGTTCAGCCTATTGCGACTATCCTGCAAGAATGGGGACTTGATGAAATAGATAGCGCCCTATGCGTTTCGTTATTCGAGGCCCTGCGCGTGCGCATTCCGAACTCGCGACCACTCTTCTCCGATACGCTGTCAACGCTGGCTGAACTGCGCAGGCGCGGCTATCTGCTGGGTGTCATAACCAACCGCCTGTGGGGTGGGGAAGCATTTCACGAAGATCTGCGCGCCATCGGTTTACTCGACTATTTCGACCACAAGCATATCGCGATATCCGGTGAGCTGGGCATACGCAAACCCAATCCCCAAATTTTTCAATACGCGCTGAATGCGCTTCAGGCTTCGCCACAAGAAACAGCGATGATTGGGGATTCGCTAAGCGCCGATATCCTGGGCGCTCAACCACTGGGAATCTACGCGATCTGGAAACCCAAACCCTGGCTGCGCGAGTGGGCGCTCAAGCACGCCATAACTCAACCAGGGCAGGCAATGATCCAGCACCAGTTAATCTCAAGCGGGGCCTTTCCCGGCGAAGACACTGCCGACACTCAACTCGCAGAGGCTCCTAACTCTGGCGGACTGCCCAGAGGGCTGTACGTTACCGACGACGATTACATCCTGGCGCGAGCAAACACCAGCCGCGATTACCTCGAACAATTCCGCAACGGCGAGATTCGGCCAGATCGGGTGATCGCGCACCTGGCCGATCTGCTGGAAATTTTTCCTGAAGCGGGCAAACCATGAGGACATCCCTGCGCCGTCTGCTCTTTGAGACGCTTTACCGCAACCAATACCTGTATCGCTTCGCCAGCACAGTCCCTTTCGCCGGGCAGTGGCGAGCCTGGCAACGCCTGGTTTTGCCGCGCCTGCGCGGGCACGACCTGCTGGAAATCGGCTGTGGCCTGGGCGATCTCCTGGCGGATATGCTGGCCACCGGCTATGCTTGTCGCGCCGTTGAGCATTCCCGGCAAATGGTCGCTGCCGCCCGTGCAACCCTGCAAAGGCGCCGCGTTGGCTCGCCAGAGCTGATCATTCAGGGCTCGGCCCAGGATCTACCTTTTCCTGATGCCTCGTTCGACACCGTGGTCAGTACTTTTCCCTCTGAATATATCTACGATCCCAACACTATCGCCGAAGTTGAACGCGTGCTGCGCCCCGGCGGGCGCTTGATCGTGATTGAGGCTGCCAGCCTCTTCCCGGTTGGCTTTCTCCAACCCCTTCTCTTACTACTCCAAGCGCCAGTCTACGGTCCACGTGCCGTCTTTAGGTCGCGTAAGGAAAGGGAGCAGAGGAACAAAGCTGAAGATGATTCGCCTGCGGAGGAGCCGGTAGAACACGGCAAAGCCCCCAGTGGTCCAGCAGATCCAGATACTACTACTATTGTCGTCGAAAATGCTGACTTCGGCCGGCACATTCCCCTGGAACGCTTCAACTTACACCGGCGGTCTGAAATTGCCCGCAGTAACCGCTGGGAGGTTTATCTTACTCTTGGGGAAAAGTTGTAAGGTCAAGGAAAAGCAACGCTTTAAGTCGATCCTTTGATGCAAAGAAAGGCTGTTCACCTCTTCTCGCAAAAAGAGTATACTGGTACTATGATACGTATTATTTATATGGGCACTCCTTTTTTTGCTGTGCCCGCTTTAGAAGCTTTGATTCAAGGATCCGCTCCCGGCTCTGTGCTGCCGGAGGGTTATGAGATCGTCACGGTGATTACACGCACCGACAAGCCATCTGGACGTGCTCAGGAGATCGTATACGCTCCAGTAAAGCAAGTAGCGCTTGCTCATGGCCTGCCCGTCTGGCAACCTGGCTCCTTTAAAAAAGTGGAGAATCAAGAGGCCCTGGCTGCCTATCAGGCTGATCTCTTTATTGTCGCCGCCTTTGGTCAAATTCTGCCGCAGGCTGTCCTTGATCTTCCGCGCTACGGCACACTCAATATTCATGCCTCGCTTCTGCCAAAGTATCGCGGCAGCTCTCCCATCTCCGAGGCCATTCTCCAGGGCGAAATAGAAACTGGAGTGACGATCATGCTCATCGATGCCGGCATCGATACCGGCCCGATATTGTTCAAGCGGACTGTTCCCATTGCCGAGCGTGAAACTACTGCCAGCCTCACAACAAAACTGGCCAATCTTGGTGCTTCAGCGCTGCTCGAAGCTCTTCCGCTGTGGATACAAGGGCGACTCACGCCAGAACCCCAGGACCATACACAGGCATCGTATACTCGCATGATTAAAAAAGAGGATGGGCGGATTGACTGGTCTCGTCCTGCCGAGATCCTGGATCGTGAAATTCGTGCCTATACTCCCTGGCCCAACGCGTATACCACGTGGCGCGGCAAACTCTTGAAAATCCTCTCTGCCTATCCATTGCCTTCTTCGCCTCCAGACGCAGACCAACCCGGCAAAGTCTCGCTCGATACCCGCACAGGAGTAGGTGGAACACAAAAAGTGCTGCGTATCGCAACCGGGCAGGGAAGCCTGATGGTAGAACGTGTTCAGCTCGAGGGCAGAAAGGCCATGTGTACGGATGAGTTCGTGCGCGGCTACGCCTCAATCGTTGGAGATGTGCTGAAATAGATGCATCAGGATAAGCCATGAATCGAGCCAACCGGCAGAGGCAAACCGATTCTCAGCCACGGCAAAAGAGCCGATTCGCCTCCGGTGGACCCGTCATCCACAGCCAGCCTATGCAGCTTTCGGCTTGATTGCGAACGCGCCAATCAGGCCAACGATCAACAATACAATCCCAGCGATCAGCGCGACAAGGCCGAGGGTCTGATGATGCCCCTTGTGGATAAAATCCTCGTAAACGCCACCAAGCAGAGCAATCAGTCCGACCACAGCAACTACGTAAGCAAGTGTTTTCATCCTGAGTTTACCTCGTTTAAACGCTAGAAATACCTGCCCCGGCTATCCAGAGCATGTCTATTGTAACAGACGGGCGGTATTTTGCAAACTACATATACACATGCAAAATTAGCGGAAAACCGGCCCGGCGTCAACTGGGCCAGTACCACCAATTGAGCCTGTCAGCAAGCATAAATCAGCCCTCCTTGTACTAAAGGATAAAGGAGGGCTGATTTATGCTTGCTGACAGGTGTGCAGTTAAGCAGCCTGGGTCGTCGACTTGGGCTTGATCACAAACGCGCCAACGATGCCGACAATCAACAGAACGATGCCAGCGATCAGCGCAACGAGACCAAGGGTCTGATGGTGTCCCTGATGGATAAAATTCTCATAAACACCGCCGAGCAGAGCAATCAGTCCAACCACAGCAACTACGTAAGAAAGTGTTTTCATTTTGAGCTTACCTCTTCTAAATGCTAAAAATACCTGCTCTGGCCATTCAGAGCATGTCTATTGTAACAGACGAGCGACATTTTGCAAACTACATATATACATGTAAAATTAGCCATTTTTGGTGATCTTTTCGCCGTCTGATACATTTTGAATATCTTTGACATAGATCACTATTTCGCAGATAATCTGTTGCAAGCAATCTAGCAGGGAAAAGTGGACAATGCAAGAAACTCGTCTGAGTACTTTTGCGTACCTTTCTTGCCCAATCTCAGAGACTAGCTGGCATGCATCACAAAGAGCAGAGCCAGAGCTATCAGGCCAAAGACCCAACAATAGATGGCGAAAGGAGTCAGGCGACCTTGCTCAAAATATTTCGTCAGGAATTTGGTGCTCAGAAAAGCTGCCACGCCTGAAACAACCATCCCGACGATGATGATCAGCCAGGTCTGCGCGCTCTGCCCGATGAGTTGCGGGACCTCAATCAGGCCAGCTCCCGCGATCAAAGGAGTGCCCAGCAAAAACGAGTAGCGGGCCGCGTCCTCATGCGAAAGGCGCACGCCCAGACCGGCGACCATCGAGCTACCGGAGCGCGAAATGCCGGGGATCAGCGCAAGCGACTGGGCAAGACCTACAATAACGGCTTCCTTCCAGCTCAACGAGGCCAGGGGCCGGAAGCTCGCCTCGCGCTCCTTCGCATTCGCGAAGGTATACTTCGCCTCCTCACGCTTGCGCATGGCCTCGCCAAAAAAGAGAATGGAGCCGTTGATAACCAGGAAGGCTGCGGCTATCACTGCCGATCCAAAAAGCTTCGTGATCGGGTCCTGGAACACAACGCCAATGAGGGCACCTGGAACAGAGCCAATGATAATCAGCCAGCCCACCCACTCTTCAGTGCCCTTTTCCACTTTTCCATTTTTCACACTATTAAAGATGGTCATAACCACCTGGAGCCAGTCGCGCCAGAAATAAATCACCAGGGCGGCGCTTGTGCCAAGGTGGAGCGCCGTCAGCAGAGGCAAAAAGCAGCTCCGACCTCCACAACTGGTATTGGTGGCAAAGGAGGGAGGAAACAGAGTGGGCAAAAGCCCCGGAATAACCACAGTATGTCCCAGGCTGCTAATAGGGAACAATTCGGTTACTCCTTGCAGCAGCGCCAGAAAAAGGGCTTGCCAGATATTAATATTCATAGAACGTAACTCTCGCTTGGTTTAGTGCTCTTCCTGTAGCATCTGTGCATACGTTGCCGCGCAGACAAGAGAGCCATCCTTTTTGCTAAAAAAGTAATAGCAGCTCGTAGAAGCCGGCGAGGCGGCTGCTTTCAACGCAGCCAGACCTGGGCTGGAAATAGGCGTTGGGGGCCATCCAGAATGCGTATAGGTATTCCAGGGACTGTTGGGGTCTACAGTGTCGCCTGTGCCAAAATTGTTAAGGTCTTGCCAGTAGTCCCCGTTAGCTGGTGGATTGTCGGTTTCACGCGCGTATTCTACCGTTGGGTCGGACTTGAGATATGGTCCTCCCACATCGGCGCTCGGCTGGTAAATTCGGTTCCAATAAATCCCGGAGATCAAAGGCATTTGTCCATCATTACTGGCCTCGCGCTGGACAATCGATGCCAGGATGATCATCTGATACTCCGTTAGCCCATGCCTCTGAGCCAGAGCAACCAGATTGTTTGCCTGCACCGCCTGCGTAAACTCGTTGAGCATCATATCGATGATTTGCGTCGTGTTGTAATTCAGCGGAATCAGGTAAGTATCAGGGTAGAGCAGTCCTTCCATGCTGGACAGGCCCTTGAGGATGGGATATTTTGCCGCGTCAGGGAACTGAGCCGGGTGGTGCGTGTAATTCAAAAAACTCTGCTTATTGAAATTGACCAGACCAAGCTGAGCCGCTGCGTTAGCAATTTGCTCGATGCGGTAGCCATCAACGACCAACAAGCGTTGCTCTTCTGGCTGTTGCTCCAGCAGTTGGGCTATGATCTGATCGACGCTCATGCCAGGCTTGATCAGATAGACTCCCGTCTGCAAACGTGTATCCAGACCCTTAATTCTGGCCCAGATGCGGAAAGCCAGAGGATTACGAATCAAACCTTTCTGATAGAGATCGTTGGCGATTTGCTCGGTTGTTTCATTCGGCTCAATGACCAGCGTAACCTGTTTGGTCTGGTTAGTAGCAGGCGGCGCAAAAATCGTTGTGACAGTAGACCAGGCTTCGTAGATTGCTGCAAAGAGTATCACCGTCACCAGAATTACAGCTATGAGAGTGCCGCGTCCTCGTTTTCTCATTGTGCATTATCCTCTGCATGGTTCGACCCTGCTGGTCGCTGCGTTTCTTTCTCCTGTGGATGCTCATCCAGGTATCCCTGCAAAATTACAGATGCAGCCAGAGCATCAATTTCCTGCCGACTGCGCTGTTTGCGCCTGCGATTACCTGTTTTTCCTCCTCTGTTTCCGCTCTTCAGGATGCGTTCGCGCGGACGTTGTCCTTGTTCAGTCAGCAAACGCTCGGCCTCCACAGTAGAGAGTCGCTCGTCCCAGAAAGCCACCGGGAGAGCGATATGCGCTTTGAGGCGCTCGGTGAAGGCGATGATACGTTCGGCCTGGGCATGAATTTCTCCATCCAGGCTGACGGGCAGACCGATGATCAACCCTTCTGCCTCGGTTTCATCGATGACATGTTGTAGAGCCTTCCAGGTATCTGCTTCATTGCGCGTAATATGCAACGTTGTATAAGGCGAAGCTAAAAACCCACTTGCATCGCTCAACGCGACACCGATTCTCGCCTCACCGATATCCAGGGCCATCAAACGTGGCATATAATCCTTTTTCTCCGTCCCAATATCTATCCACCTACAAGTGTAACGAAGCAATCTCTTATTGGTCGCACTCACTAACCATTTGGCACACCCTTTGGTGGCCCCACCTGAACTGGCTGTAGCACGATCTGAATCCGTCGGGCCTGTAATGGCAGGATACTGAGGAATGCCGGAACAACACTGACTTGCACGTTCTGTATTCCGGCTTGCGGCAGGCTACTCTTGAGATAGCTCCCGGCCTGGCTGACACCTCTGCCCGCCAGGTTGCTGCTTATACTCTGAGGAGAGAGCCGCGCGATGATCGCGCCACTGGCTTTCGCAGTAATTGCCAGAGTACTTCCATCCTTTGACGGTTTGCTCTGCACATTTGTGAGCGTCACCGGAAATCGCTCGGCGAGCATAGACGCGGGGCGCAAACTCAAAGCAGCCGCGTTCAGTTGTGCGCCTGCAGCGGCCTGCAAACTGGCCGCTCGTACTACCAGCACTCTGACACTCAACGCAAGGGTACCGGAGAAAGTTCCGCTGCTGGCAGCCTGGCCGGCTCCTGGCGCTCCACTGAGTTGTTCCTGGGGAAGTGGTGAAGCGCTGTCCAGCACATCAGGGATGAGTACACCTCGCAGATCTCCTCTATGTACCTGCGTGGCTAACCAGGCGCTGACCTCTTTTTGCAATTTCTGATGCAGCGTCTGCGTTAATGCCTGCAAATCTCGCGTTGTAACCGCCGGTACGTTTGCCGCCCCTCCTTTGCTGGTGGGCTGAGTGTTAGTAACCGTCAGGCTGACAGTTGACACGCTGACATTATTATACCGTGCGATGCTGGCAAGACTGGCCTGGGGAATCACCGTGATGCTACCCGCTGGCACGTTGCCAATCTCTCCACTTTGTTGTGCAGTCACCGGCACGGCTGGAAACGTATTATTGGGAGGAATATGCGATACCTGAGCTTCAGCTTCGGTGACAAACTGGATACCGCTCTGTGTGGTGACAATCGTACCGGTTGGCACGACAATATCCTGATTACCGTTATTGGTGAAGGCTACCAATCCCTGCGCCCTGGCATTACCAACTCTGGTAGTTCCGCTGGCCGCGCCCTGACCGCTAACAGAGAAGCTCCTGGCTAGCATCTGTGCCGGAACTCTGTCAGACACGTTCGCATGGGAATTTGCCGTGGCATTCAATTGCACAAGCCTGCTATAAGTGCGAGCTTGTAGAAAAACTGTGACCGTTGCTGAAGGCACAAAATAGAAGAGGAAAGATCCCGCAATCAGCAGGATCACAAGTACTGCTATGAACACCCACCAGCCCCGGCCTCGCCTGCGAGTCGCTGGCCGGACTCCGGCCGGCTGCCTGGGCGCAGCGACAGGCGGCATCAATTGTCTGCCTGGGGCTTTCTGGCTTGTGGACGCAGCGCGCACAGAAGCACCAACTTGCGATGGCATTCCAGACCTGAGCGTCTGTGATGAACGCGTACCGGTTCCAGCCAATTCACCTGATGGACTCAAGAGGGGCCTGACCTCCTGAGTTGGCCTGTCCTGGATGGCAGCCAGTTCATCATAATCCGGCTCTGGCGGTTCGGGACGTGGCGCGCGAGGAGAGAACTGACGAGGCTGCATCTGTCCGGTGCGCGCTCGCGGGCGCGTGTGCTCCTCCTGCTCATGCAAGTGGTCGGTCGGCTCTTCCAACCCACGTACTGACCCAATCTGTGGAAGGTCAGGGGCTTCTGTATCCCCCAGATCCTCGATCTCACCTTTCATAATCTCTGTAGAGCGATCAGAGATATCCGGTATGTCAGCCCCGGGTCCCTCCACCAGTGAACCGGGAACAGATGCTTTTTGCTCAGGCAGAGGCGAGAGCTCCTCGTCATCTTCCATAAAGGCATAGCGGTCACCCGGCTCCCACCTGCCGGGTGCGGATGCCAGGCTCCCTCTTGTGTTCAGGTTAGTCGATGGCGCACTCTGTCCAGGCTGCTCACGCGTGGTTCTGGCCGATTCCCGAATGCTTTGGGCCGTTTTGTAGTCATGGTAGTACTTGCTGAGATTCTCCCCCTCCTCATCATCTTCTTCCACCTGTGGCACCGAGGGACGAACGGACGGAGTTGTATCGATACGCAGGCCAAAGGCCGAACCTGGCCGCTCTTCAGACTCCTCAAGAAACGCTGCTGGAATAATCTGCGGACGGCCTTCCACCATCTGGCCCTGGCGCCCTGGGCGCTCAAGGGTGGCCTCATCATCGTAATCCGCCCGTCTGTCAGCGGGGGATTGCTCCGGGGGACGACTGCTAGCGCTCGGCATCAAGCGGCGCCGCGGCGGCGGTACATGGCTCTCCGGGCCACCTCGATTGCTCCCAACACGCGAGCGAGCCGCTCCTCTGGTCGTGACATTGCCAGGACGTGTGCCCCCTGAGCGAGGCCGGCTGCCGGGCGATTCCAGCGACTCTGCCACATTAAAACCTGCCGCTCTGGCCATAGCTCTTACCTGCCGATCCGGGCTGATCACCAGCAGCTCTTTGCCCAGTTCACGCATACGCGCATGAATCAGACGCCAGCCAACGTGACTGCGCAAACGCGTCTGTTGCGGAATAATCAGGTAAATCCGGCGAGCCTGGGCTTTTTCCAGGCGCTCCCGCACGCTGGTTAATTCTTCCTCAGGATCGAGTAAGATCGTTTGCTCATCGGCCATGTGTCCTGCTCCCCCTCTTACTGCATAGATTAAGTCCACACTATACACCGGCCCCATTGTTTTCAGCCACCAGAACGTACGGGCCGGCTTTAACTCTATATATGCAAGGTATGAATCACTTTGGTAAGCGTTCTCTCCAGGACACTATCTTCATTCTGAAGATCGATGGCCTGGTAGGCCAGCGCCATTGGAGTGATGTCCTGCGCATTTTTCAACAGGTGGTGCGGATCAGAAATACTTGTAACCATCCCCGGCTGGATCGTTTGAATGATCGGTTGGTGTGAGAAAGGTAGCCGCTCAGTCCAGGGAAACCCTTCCAGCTTTTCGATCAGATCCGGCAGCGCAGAACCTCCTCCTACCATATAGACGGCTGGAGGCAACAGCTCTCCCTTGGCCAGCTCCTCAATCAAGAGATCTACGCTCTCCATCCATGTCTCGACCTCAGGAGCGAAAATGCGCTGAATCTCTTCTCTCTCAGCCCCTCTGACATTGCCCAGGCTATAGTTAACTTTGAGCTTCTCGGCTTCTTTTATCGAAAGGCCCTTGTGCGCCGCCAGCCGTCGTGTGAAGGTCCGTCCACCTAGCGCGAACATCCGTGTCTCCTCAATTCCTCCCTGCCTGACCAGAGCAATATCCGTGGTTCCCCCACCAATATCAATAAAGATAGCCCCGCTATCGGCGCTGGCGTTGCGGCCCAGACAACGGGCCAGCGCGTATGGCTCGGCCACAATCGTCACCAGGGTCAGATCCAGCCCCTGAGCGACGGTCTCCAGCGCACCCAACTGCATCAGAGGCGCAAAAGCACTGAAAAGGGTAAGGGTGAAATGCCGGCCACGGAAGCCAATTGGATTACTAACCACCTGCCCATCGATGCTCACAGAGATCACAGCAGCATTCGTCAGTCGTACCTCGATATTTGGATAGCCGGTTTCGATAGCGATGCGTTCTCTCGCGCTTTTTAGAAGTTTATGCTGCGCGCTGGTGATGACGCTTTCTAGCTCTTCCGGGGTAATAGGTTTGGTTGGATGCTGGCGCTGCTTGGTGATGGTGATCGAGCTGCCTTTCACCAGTTCCCCGGCGATCCCAATAACGGTATTGGGCGCCATCAATCCCGCTGCTTCTTCGGCTCGCAACAGAGCCTCATTACAATTAGTGATGACACCAGGGATATCGGTCACAATGCCATCTGACATATGGCTGTAGCTCTGCTGATGCCGCCCAACCCCCAGGACAGTGCCAATCTCGTCCTGCACCTCAACGATCATGGCTTTCGCGTAAGCCGTACCGATATCCAGCGCGGTATAGAGCTGGCGCTGGTCGTCTCCCGGCTGGTATCCCCCGGCTATACCATCTGTGCCAGGGTAATACCCATTTTCCTGTTCTCTTGGCCCGAATATAAAATCGCGCAGACGCTGCAAGGGGTTCGGCATGCCTGTCTTCCTGAACTCTCCGAATATATACTTCTCTATTTTAGAGAACGCATAGAATCCCTGCCTCATCACATTACCCGCGTTTTCCCTGTGCTACCAGGGTTCTCAGGCGCGAGCATTTTCCCCCAGGACTGTTCTCATTGTAACAGTATGTTTCTTTATGCGTATTCTCATACGTTATAGCACTTCGATCCTAAGAGCGCAAGAGTATTCTCGCTTAAGCGGTCCTGATCGGCCTGTTCTTAAGGGTTTCGCAAAGACCTGAAGAGATTTTTCGCGTACAATCACACTGGCTGTTTATACACATGCTCCTTCACGAATTTCGCGACCAGATCGAGAGCTGCGCCCAGCTCGGCCTTGTCTCTGCCTCCGCCTTGAGCCGATTCTGGTCGTCCGCCGCCTTTACCTCCCAACTTCTGCCCCACGAGACCGGCCAACCTGCCAGCGTGAAGCCCGCGTTTTGTCAATTCCGGGGAGACGCTTACCTGCAAGCTAACTCGCTCATCCAGAACGCCAGCCAGAACAACCACACCGGGACGCCCGATCTTGTTCAGCACCATGTCGCCCATCTCGCGAATAACCCTGTCATCTGGCACTTCTACCGACGCGGCCACAACCGGCACGCCTGCAACCTCCTGTACGCGCTCGGCCAGCGCAGAGGTCTGCTGCTGGGCTTTCTCGCGCTGGAACTGTACAATCTGGCGACGAGCGACAGCTAGTTCCTGCAAGAGCTGATCGACCCTGTTCTCCAGCATATCGGGCTGTGTCTGCAACTTGCTGCTCACTCGCTCGACGATTGCGCTGCGCTGACGCAAATAGGCCTCGGCTCCGCGCCCTGTGAGAGCCTCGATACGCCTGATTCCAGCAGCGATGCTTGTCTCTTGAATGGTTATATACAGGCCAATCTGTCCGGTAGAGGCGCAATGGGTGCCGCCGCACAACTCAATGCTTTCTCCCATGGAGACAACGCGCACATTTTGATCATACTTCTCGCCGAACAGAGCCATCGCGCCAGTAGCCAGAGCCTCTTTCAGGGGCATAATTCTGGTATGAACCGGGTAGTCGCGGCGAATCCAGCGGTTGATTTGATCATCCAGCCGCATCAGTTCCTCCGCCGTCAATGGCCGGGGGCAGGTAAAATCGAAGCGCAAGCGTTCCGGCTCGACCAGCGAGCCGCGCTGCTCAACTGACGTGCCGATCAGGTCGCGCAGAGCCTTGTGCAGCAGGTGAGTGGCACTATGGTTACGCATGGTATCCTCGCGTTGCTGGCTGATAACTTCGCATTGCACGCTATCACCCACGCGCAGGTAGCCTTCGTCAACCTTCCCGTAATGGACAATCAGACCCTTAATGGGTCTCTGCGTATCCTGCACCGAGAACATCCCCAGAGAACTCCGGATCTCGCCTTTGTCGCCAACCTGGCCTCCGCTTTCGGCGTAAAAAGGTGTGGTATCAAGAATAACCATGGCCCGCTGCGGCGCGCTGATTATCTCTACCTCTTTGCCTTCTGCGATCAGCCCGACGATTTTGCCCGAACTGCTAACTCCCTGATAGCCGGTGAATTCTGTTGGACCAACCCGCTTCAGGACAGTCTCAAGCGCCTGGTCATCCTGGCCCCGCACAAAAACGTTGGTTGCGCGACTGCGCTCCTGCTGGCGCGCCATCGCCTGCTCAAAGCCCGGTGTATCTACTGTAAAGCCTCGCTCGCCTGCCACTTCCTGCGTCAGTTCGAGGGGGAAGCCGTGCGTATCGTATAGCTTGAAGGCATCGTCACCCGGCACAACTCTCTTGCCTTGCTCCTGCAAATTTTCCAGCAAGCCATTCAACAGGAAAAGGCCCGCGCTGAGCGTCTGGCCGAACTTTTTCTCTTCATAGCTCAAAATCTCAACAATCCGGTCGCGCTGCTGGCGCAGTTCGGTGTAGTGATCTTGAAACAGATTGATCACTGTATCGGCGGCCTCAGCCAGGAAAGGCTTCTCCAGGCCGAGCAGCTTGCCGTGCCGCACCGCGCGTCGTAGCACACGCCGGAAGATATATCCGCGTCCCTCGTTGCTGGGCAGCACACCATCCGCGGCTAGAAAGACCAGGGCGCGTCCGTGATCGGCGATGACGCGCAAGGAGATATCAGATTTGGGGTCGTGCCCATAGGGTACGCCAGCCAGGGTCGCGAACTTGTCGATAATCGGGCGGAAAAGATCAGTATCAAAGACAGATTCTTTCTTCTGAAGAACCAGGGCTATGCGCTCAAGGCCGAAGCCAGTATCAATATTCTTTTTTGGTAGCGGGGTGCGCGTCCCATCCAGGTCCTGGAAGTACTGCATAAAGACCAGATTCCAGAGCTCCAGAAAGCGCTCGCAATCACAGCCTGGCGCGCAATCGGCCCGCCCGCAGCCATGCTCAACCCCACGATCATAATAAATTTCGGAGTCCGGGCCGCAGGGGCCGCTCGCTCCTGGGGGGCCCCACCAGTTATCCTCCAGACGCGTAATGCTCTCCTGATTTTTGCCGGTAATCTCTTCCCACAGAGCAGGAGATTCGCCATCATCGGGATGAACCGTAGGATAGAGACGATCAGCCGGAAGCCCTAGCACCTGTGTAAGCATCTCCCAGGCCCAGGCAATTGCCTCGCGCTTAAAATAATCGCCGACCGAGAAATTGCCCATCATCTCAAAGAAAGTCAGGTGATGCTCATCGCCGACCGCGTCAATATCGGTGGTGCGAAAACACTTTTGCACCGAGGCGAGTCGCACCGCTGGCGGAGTTTCCCGCCCAAGAAAAAACGGGATCATCTGCTGCATGCCCGCAGTAGTCAACAGAACCGTCGGATCATTGCGCGGCACCAATGAAGAGCTGGGCATGACCGTATGGCCTTTACTTTCAAAAAAGCTGAGGAACCGTTGGCGAATCTGAGCGCCGGTCAATCTTAGTTCAACGGACATCACGCACTGCCTTTCAAAACCTGGTGAAATCTATGGATGCTTCTTTGTCAGAAGAATGTATAATCTGATGGTGGCATTCGGGCGCGACCACATGTACCCCTACACAGTTATCACCCTGTGTCTGCACCGGGGATTATACCAGAGAAGTGGGTTTTTAGCAACGATAGGGCAAATTGTATGACGGAACGTCTGATTCTCCCCCGCAGGACGCTGCTTGTGCTCTGCGGCCCGGCCGGCTCCGGGAAAAGCACTTTCGCCGCTCAGCACTTCGCCGAAACAAACATTGTCTCGTCTGATCGGTGCCGCGCCATGATCTGTGATGACGAAAACGATCAAACGGTCAACCGCGACACGTTTGACCTCTTCCACTATATCCTCCAGAAACGGATGTTGCTTGGACGATTCTGCGTGGCCGATAGTGTAGCACTCAAACCCTATGCGCGGCAGAACTTACGTAGCCTCTCGCGCCGCTTCGGTTATTATGGCTGTCTGCTCATCTTCGATATACCACCCGAAGTCTGCATTGCGCGCGATGGCCAGCGCATACGCCAGGTAGGCGAAAGCGTCGTCTACTATCACGCCGGCCTGCTGGCCTCAGCCCGGCAGGACGCGCCGAACGAAGGCTGGGAGCTGATCCGCATCTTGCACGAAGACACGCCGGATCTGGAGATCGTAGTCGAAGCCTGATATCCGTGTGCGTCTATTCATAACAGAGTAACTCTATATTACGTAGAGTATATTTAGCCGCCAGACCTGCGGCAATAGCCCTTTAAGAGAGCGCATGGTAGAGAATGATCCCATCTTCCGTGCTCTTTCGTTCGACCTGACCAGCAAGACGCAGGTGCTCTAGATGCGCCAGAACTTCGGCGACGGCCATACGCAATGCCTCATGATTGCTAATGCGGCGAGGTGGGAACATCTGGCGAGTTAACGAGGCTGCATGCTGCGGCCGCTCTTTGAGCAGGCCTAAAATCTCCTCCTCGCGATCCGCGTGATGCAAGATCAGTTCCTGCACGCGTTGAGCGAGATCGGGAAAAGGCTCGCCATGTCCCGGCAGCACGACCGTCACCGGAAGATGCTCAACTTTTGCCAGCGACTCCAGATAGTCGCCAAGCGGATTTTGGCGATCAAAATCTGAATAAAGTCCCACATTGGGCGAGATGCGCGGAAGGATATGATCAGCCGCCAGAAAAGCACCATCGCGTTCGCGCAATAAGGTAATCTGGCCGTCGGAGTGACCAGGAACCCAGAAAACCTGGTAACGCTCGCCTGCCAGTTCGAGAAAGTCGCCATCTTCCACCAGAGTAAACGCCTCATGTGGGGGTACATTTATGACCATACGTACAGCCCTGGGATTAGCCTGAGCGGCTTGAGTATACCAGAGATTCGTATTCTCCAGGCCGTGCTGATGAAAAAAGCTTGAGACGCGCTTAAAACGTTCTGGCATAGTCCCATCCCAGATAATCCGCACGCTCTTCTCGTCGATAGAATGCATATAAACGCGTGCCCCACTCTGCTCCTGCAACTCGCCGGAGAGGCCAATGTGATCGGGGTGGTGATGTGTCAGCACGATAGCCTCAAGGCCAGAAACAGCGAGTCCAGCCTTCTTCAACCCGGCAGAGAAAGCCTCGCGAGCGTCGGAAGTGCCCATGCCGGCATCAACCAGCGCCCAGCCACTCTTGCCCACCAGAGCATAAACATTTACAGTCTTTAAAGGAAAAGGGATAGGTAACGTAATCTTCCAGATACCTGCCGCAACCTCACGAGCTTCTGGAACTGGTTCATCAACTCGCGGCGGTTGTGTAGGGAGAACATCTGACATAGTGGTAATCCTTTAGTGAGGTACAGAGCAGCTTCGTTCAAAATGTATCTGCTTCTTAAACTGAATTGTATGCCCCTGCCGGGAAGCATGTCAACATTGCCAGCTAACAAAAGAAAAGTGCGCAATGTCGTCCAAAAACCTTGACGGACTCACGACTTTTCTGCTATACTGCATAGCGTTAAGAGATACCCATCTCATTGAACAACAAGGCGGGGTGTAGCGCAGCCCGGTAGCGCACTTCAATGGGGTTGAAGTGGTCGGAGGTTCAAATCCTCTCACCCCGAC
>DATGKW010000234.1:0-10430 GCA_035294465.1 Ktedonobacteraceae bacterium
CTGGCTTGGGCCTGAGAGCCTGCTGAGCTAGGAGGACGCATAGGTAAACCGTAGCTTTCCAATTGGAAAGAAGAGAGACTTGTTGGATCAACGCTAGCAGGCGCCTGTGTACACGTAAGCTGCGGAGGATTTAGGATATGGCTGGCAGCATTCGCTGAAAGAGGGAAAAATAGCGCGAGTAATAAGCCAGTCATTCCCGCCTTGAGGAAGCAAAGATAGAAAAGTTTTCTACTTATGTGATACCACAAAATCCTTTCTTTTTGTTTGTGGTGTGTGTAGAATCTGTCCACGACAAGTATAGTACATGGTTAACTGTATAAATATAGAAAAAGGAGAGAACCTGAGAAAACCGTGACTAGCGCAAAGAAACAAGAACGGGTATGAGCACTACGCTTTGTATTTTCTCATATAAGATAGTACGTTTATTGACATAGTTCTAAAAGCAAATCTATATAGTATATGTCATGAAATATATGACATTGTCAAGCTTCTTCGAAGACCCAATTAGGTAGGTGATTTAACATTAAACTAAAATATACTTGCTCTCAAATTGAGATGAGAACGATTTAAGAGTAGCCTTCGCTATAATACAGATACAAGCCCGGAATAAAAGTTCAGATTTGCCAACACTAGCCAGATTCTTTCAAACATGCTATACTTGCCATCTAGCGGAGAGAGCCTCCGCGCGAAAGCAAAAGCAAAAAAATACACACGCTCTCAGATTGGTGTATGCCCTGGTATACCTCGAATGTGGTAGGGGTTTGTGGAGTCGAGCTTCACCTATGACCGCCGGGTACCCTTTCCACCAATAAGACGAGGGCGGAGGATCAAAGGGAGGTCCTTTTTGGCGAATATCATTTCAATGAAGCAGCTCCTTGAAGCAGGAGTCCACTTTGGCCACCAGACGCGCCGCTGGAACCCAAAGATGCAGCCGTTCATTTTTATGGATCGCAATGGTATCCATATTATTGATCTCCAGCAGACGGTGACGCGTCTCAACGATGCCTACAAATTTGTGGAGCAACTGGCGGCTGAGGGTGGCACGATTCTGTTTGTCGGAACAAAGAAGCAGGCCCAGGAGGCCGTTGCCGAAGAAGCGAAGCGCTGCGGCATGTTCTATGTGAACCAGCGCTGGCTCGGTGGGATGCTCACGAACTTCCAGACCATTCAAGCCCGTATCCGCTATCTGCGCGATCTTGAGACGCGGCGCGAGCATGGCGATTTTGAGCGCCTACCCAAAAAAGAGGCGCAGCATTTGATCGACGATATCAATCGCTTGGAGCGCACGCTGGGAGGCATTAAAGAGATGCGCAAGCTACCCAACGCGGTCTTTATCGTTGACACGCGCAAAGAGCGTACAGCCGTGCTGGAGGCCCGCCGCCTGGAGATTCCGGTGATCGCGCTGGCCGATACCAACTGCGATCCCGATGAAATGGATTATCCCATTCCGGCGAACGACGACGCCATCCGCGCGGTTCGCCTTCTCTGTGCTAAGATCGCCGATGCTGTAATCGAAGGTCGCCGCCAGCTTGAGGCCGAGCATAAGGACGAAGGGCAGCCGGAAGAGGGCGAGTCAATTGAAAGTGGTGAGACTCCTGTCGAGAAGGCTTCAGAAGCAGAAGGACCCGCCCAGGAAGAGATCGCGGCCCCGGCGGCAGAAGCAGAGGAGGCGCACACTGAAAGCGCCGAACCTGAACTGGCCACACAAGACGCCCATTAAGACAGAGCCTGATCGCACGGCGGGAGAGCGGGCGAACTGGAAGTGGAAATTTCTTTCCGGCCCTTCTCCCGCTTCATCATGCTTAATTGCGTCAGGAAAGAGATAGACATTTTACGCCATTTTGTCAAGCACTCGGGGCCCGGATTCGATGGTCAGAGACGATATACTTTCTGCGAGGGCCTGAGTATCATACAAGTGAGTATTGAGGAGATACAAGACCATGGAGTATACTGCCGCAGACGTTAAGAAGTTGCGTGAGCAGACCAATGCAACATTTGCCGATTGTAAAAACGCCCTGGCCGAAGCGAAGGATTGGGGCCAGGCCGTCAAGATTCTTGAGGCCAGAAGCGACCGCAAGGCCGAGAAGATGATCGCTGCGGGTCGTGAGACCAAGCAGGGGGGCATTTTCTCGTATGTCCACCACAATCATAACGTGGGTGTGCTGCTGGAGCTCAACTGTAGCACAGACTTTGTTGCACGCAGCGAGAGCTTCCGCGAACTGGCCCGCGAGCTGGCTTTGCAGATCGCCGGCGTTGCACCGAAGTACATCAACTTCGAAGACGTACCTGCTGACGTGGTTGAAGCAGAGCGCAAGAAAATCCTGGAAGACGAGGCGATTGCTCGCGTCCCCGAGGCCAGGCGCGAAGACTTCATCAACGGTAAACTCAAGAAGGTCTTTGGCGAGCAGGTGCTGATGATGCAGCCATATGTGAAGGATGAGGCCGTGACCATCAGTGACCTGGTGCGTAAGGTGATCGCTGAAACGGGTGAAAACATCGTTGTGCGGCGTTTCAGCCGTTTCGCGCTTGGCGAGGAGTAAACGGGGTGGCTTCGATTTTGAGAGACCGCGCGTGAAGACGACGGCTCTGAGAATCGCGTCCTCTCTTACGCATGGGAGTATGACTGAGTATGTCGCAGGAGACTTCATCTCTCAAATATCAGCGCATCCTGCTCAAATTAAGTGGAGAAGCGCTCAGTCCGCGCAAAAGCTCCGGCATTGATGCGGGTACGGTCCGGCGCATCTCCGGCGAGATCAAGCGGGTGTATAATCTAGGAGTCGAGGTGGCAATTGTTGTTGGCGGCGGCAATATCTGGCGCGGAGCTGATGCGGCCGCGACTGGCATTGATCGCGGGACCGCCGACTACGTTGGCATGCTGGCCACCGTCATGAACTCGCTGGTCATGCAGGATGCTATGGAGAAGCTGGGCATGACAACCCGCGTGCAGACCGCAATTGAAATGCCCCCGGTGGCTGAGCCGTTTATTCGTCGCCGCGCTATTCGCCACCTGGAGAAAGGGCGCGTGGTCATTCTTGCAGCCGGCAGCGGCAACCCGTTCTTCACCACTGATACCGCCGCGGCCCTGCGCGCCGTCGAACTCAATGCTCAAGTATTGCTCAAAGCGACCAAAGTAGATGGAGTCTACACTGACGATCCCGTGCATAATCCAGAGGCCCGGAAGTTCGAGGAACTGAGCTATATGCGGGCACTCAATATGGGACTCAAGGTCATGGATAGCACCGCGCTCTCGCTCTGCAAGGATAATCACCTTCCTATTGTCGTCTTTGACCTCAATAGCGAAGGCGTCCTGGAGGCTATCGTGCGCGGCCAGAAATATGGTACGCTGGTCCATGATATCGAAGAACCAGAGTGGAGTGCAAGTCGTTGATGCAAGCAGCCGATCTGCTTCCCACGAAGAAGCGGACAGGGCCTTGCAGAAGACTGGGGTGTTCCGACGCCCCATCAAGGGAGCAGAACTATGGTAGATGATCTTTTTGGAGATGCTGAGCGGCGTATGCAAAAAGCAATCGATGTGTTGAAGCAGGACCTCGCCGCTGTTCGCACCGGCCGTGCCAGTTCCGCGCTGGTCGACCGCATTACCATCGATTACTATGGGACGCCGACGCCTATCAACCAGGTCGCTACAATTTCTGTACCGGAGGCTCGCCTGCTGGTTATCCAGCCCTGGGACCGTAAGATGCTGGTGGATATCGAGAAGGCCATTCAGAAGTCGGACCTGGGCATTAATCCCAGCAATGATGGCCAGGTGATTCGCCTCGCCATTCCCCCACTGAACGAAGAGCGCCGCCGGGAGATGGTTAAGACCGTCCATAAGAAGTTGGATGAGCATAAAGTGGCTATTCGCAATATTCGTCGTGATGCACACGACAAATTGCGCGAGCGTGAGAAGAAGAAAGAGATTTCCGAGGACGAGCTCAAGCGCAGCACCGAGCGCTTACAAAAGCTCACCGATCGCTTCATTGAAGAGATGGAGAAGATCGGCAAGTCTAAGGAACTGGAGATTCTGGAGGTCTAACTTGCCCAGGCTACAAGGTCTTTTTTCCTCGTCACAGGAAAAAGAAAAAACGCAGTCGCAAACCGTTGAAGAGTCGCTTGCAAAGTCGAAGACTCCGCTGCGCCACCTGGCGATTATTATGGATGGCAATGGGCGCTGGGCGACACGGCGCCACCTGCCCCGCATTGCAGGCCATAAAGCTGGAGTGGATGCGCTCCGCCGCGTGGTTGAATGTTCCGTCGATGAGCATATAGAGATGTTGAGCGTCTATGCTTTCTCAACCGAGAATTGGGGGCGTCCCAGATCTGAGGTTGATGGCCTGATGCGTATCTTCTGGGAAACCATTCGCTCAGATCTGGACAAGCTTCACCGCAATGGAGTGCGCCTGCGTCACCTTGGACGCCTGGGTGATCTCTCTCCTGATATCCAGCGCGCGGTACGCGATATGGTTGAATTGACGAAAAACAATACGCGGCTCGCCCTGAATGTCTGCTTCAACTACGGAGGCCGGGCCGAACTGGTCGACGCGGTGCGCCAGATCATCGCCGATGGGCGCGCCCCCGAAGCGATCACTGAAGAATTGATCAGTTCCTATCTGTACACGCGCGATTTACCCGATCCCGATATGGTTATTCGCACCGCCGGAGAGATGCGCGTCAGCAACTTCCTGCTCTGGCAGTCAGCGTATAGCGAGTACTACGCAACGCCAACCCTCTGGCCTGATTTTGGCCGCGAAGACCTGCTGGCTGCTCTGGACAGTTTCTATAAGCGGCAACGCCGTTTTGGGCGACTCTCGGTTTCGTAGTGCTTGCTTGAGAGAACAGGAATATTGTGCGAGAAGCAAACGAGCAAAAGAAAGAAACAGATGCGCCGGAAAAGGCCGACAGGCAATGGTTTCGCTCTGTCGGCCTGAGAGTTCTTACTGCCCTGGTCGGCATACCTATTGTGCTGGCTATGGTCTGGATGGGGGGCTGGTGGGCGTTCGCCCTGGCCTTGCTGGTGACAATTGTGGCTATTTCCGAATTGCGCGCTATGATGCGCCACGAAGGTTATCAGCCTGTTATGCTGGTGAGTTTCGCGCTCGCTTTGCTTTTCCTGGTGGCCGCGATGCTGCCCAAACAACGCCTGCTGCTCCTCGAAGTAGGCATTAGCCTTGCCCTGCTGGCCTCGTTTCCCGTGTTTTTCTTCCGCAAAAAGCTGGAAGGGGCGATGGTTGACTGGTCGTTGACTGTGGCCATCGCTTTCTACCTGGGCTGGCCTATGAGTTGCATGCTCATCCTGCGTGGATCGCAGGTTGGGCTGGGAAACGGCCTGTGGTGGCTTCTTACGCTCTTCGGAGGCGTCTGGGGCTTTGACACGGGGGCCTTTTTCGCGGGCCATTTTTTTGGTCGTCACAAGCTTGCCCCCAGGATCAGTCCCGGCAAAACCTGGGAAGGCGTCTTTGGCGGCCTGATCTTTTCCATCGCAGCTGCTGTTCTGTTCACGACGCTCCCTATGGGGACACCCTGGTATCTGGCTGTTGTGCTAGGGATGCTGGTGGGCGCGGCAGCGGTCCTGGGAGACCTGGCCGAATCGCTGCTCAAGCGCCAGACGCATGTCAAGGATAGCGGGCAGTTTCTGCCCGGTCACGGCGGCATGCTGGATCGTATCGATAGTCTGCTTTTCGCGGTCCTGATCATTTTCGTTTTCGCGCTCTTTACCGGTAATTTGTCGTAGGTTTGAGGATATGTCTCGTTTCTCTGCCGCGTGCCTGGGGGAAAACAAAGGTCCTGGCTACATAGTCATGACCTCTTGTATCATGAGAAGTCGTTATTACTGACAGATGTTATAATTTGAAGAGGAGGAGGGCGAAAATCGTGCTCGTCCTTGATTGCAAAGAAGGGGCAGAGCGCATCCCTGCCATTTGAAATAGCATGACCAGTTTTCCTAGACGGATTGTCTTGTTAGGTAGCACCGGATCGATTGGCCGGCAAGTGCTGGATGTGGTGCGTTGCTTTCCTGAGCACTTTCGCGTGCAAGCGCTGGCCGCTCGCCAGAACGTCACCTTGCTGGCCGAGCAGGCCCGCGAATTTCAGGTACCCGTTACTGCTTGCTTCGCCGAGTCTCCAGAAGTGGCCGAAGGTGCGCGAGAACTTCTGCCCGGTGTACTCCTGGGCGAGCAGGGATTGCTTGAGGTAGCGACCCTGGCCGAGGCCGATGTCGTGGTGGCAGCGACCTCTGGCCTGGTGGGGCTGAATCCCACGCTGGCCGCGATTCGCACTGGCAAGACGATTGCACTGGCAAATAAAGAAACACTGGTAATGGGCGGTCACCTGGTGATGGAGGAGGCGCGGCAAGCTGGCGTCTCGATTCTCCCGATTGATAGCGAGCACAGTGCCCTCTGGCAATGTTTGCGCGGCGAGCAGACCTGCGAGGTACGCCGCCTGATCATCACTGCTTCCGGCGGACCTTTCCGCCGCGCAACTCTCGAAGAGATCCGCTCCGTCACGGTTGAGCAGGCGCTGGCCCATCCCACCTGGCGCATGGGACCAAAAATAACCATCGATTCCGCCACGCTGATGAACAAGGGCCTGGAGGTCATCGAGGCTCACTGGCTTTTTGATATGCCCTACGATAAGATCGAGGTTGTGGTTCAGCCCGAAAGTATCATCCATTCTATGGTTGAGTATAGAGATGGCTCAATTAAAATGCAGGCCAGCCTGCCTACCATGCATCTGCCGATCCTGAATGCCCTGAGCTATCCCGCGCGCCTGGATACGAGCGGCACCGGGCTGCTGCGCGAACTATGCTGGCCAGAGGTGGCTCGCCTCAATTTTGAGGCCCTCGACAGCGCGCGCTTTCCCTGTTTTCGTCTGGCCCGCGAGGCGGCGCAACGCGGCGGCACCTATCCATGTGTGCTGGTGGGCGCAGATGAAGAAGCGGTCGCGCTCTTCCTGGCAGGCAAGATTGGCCTGACGGATATTGCTATGTTTATAGAGACTCTTCTGGAGCAGCACCGGCCGGTGGCTAACCCGGATGTACCTGCTATTCTGGATGCCTGCGCATGGGCGCGCCGGCACACACAAATGCTTTATGAGCAGAGATATGGGAGGAATGTCTGATGACTCTAACCAACCCCTGGTTCCTACTGGCAGCCATTCCGGTCTTTGGTTTATGTGTTCTGATTCATGAACTGGGACACTTTCTGACTGCGAAATGGGCCGGCATTCGTGTTGAGGAGTTTGGCCTGGGCTTGCCGCCTCGCGTGCTGGGCTTTCGCAAACGGGACCGCGGCGGCTGGGAGGTCGTCTGGTTCGGTGGCCCGCGCACTGCGGAAGATGCTTACGATGGTGAGCAGTTGTCCCGTCTGAACGGAACCGAGAAGCATCCAGAGCAGCATCATACGATCTATTCAATCAATCTCCTGCCCATTGGCGGCTTTGTGCGCATGCCCGGCGAAAACGGCGAGGTCAACGACGAGCATGGCAACTATGATCCTGGTAGCTTCGCGTCCAAGACCGCTGGCAAGCGCATCATTGTGTTAGTGGCGGGCGTTACCATGAATGTCATCCTGGCAATGGTCCTGTTCATCTTTGCCTATGGCGTTGGGCAACCGGTCGCGGCTCCCCAGGTGGGCAGCGTCGTAAAGAATTCGCCGGCTGCGGCAGCCGGTCTGCGCCCCGGCGATACGTTTATCGAGGTCAACGGACAACCTGTGCATCAATTCTCGGATGTTCAGGATATCACCGATGCCCTGATCGGCCAGCAAAGCAGCGCCTGTAAAAAAGATCCAAAATGTACTGTGGCGATTACCGCTGTGATTCGCCACGCGGGGCAGAAATCGACGGTGACGACTGTCATTCATGCGCGTGTAGATCCTCCGCAGGGACAGGGACCGATGGGGATTGTCTCAACGAGCAATGTCGTCCTGATCAGGTATCCTTTCTGGGAAGCGCCGATCAGAGGTGTTGGCGAGACGTTCAGTGTAACCGGTCAGTTTATCTCGACCATTGGTCAGATCATTACAGGCAGGACACAGGCGCAGATCTCTGGACCGGTGGGAATTGTTAAGTTTACGGGTGAAGTCGCCCAGAGTATCCCGGTGGAAGGCTGGTGGCCAATCCTCAGCCTGACCGCGATTCTGAACATTAACCTGGCAATCGTCAATATCCTGCCTTTCCCTGCGCTGGACGGAGGGCGCGTTTTCCTCATTCTGATTGAACTGCTGCGCGGCGGCAAGCGTCTCAAGCCAGAACTGGAGGGAATGATCAATCTCGCAGGGATGGCGATTCTGCTCGCTCTGATGGTGATTATTACAGTGAGCGATGTGCTTCACTGGAGTAGCTAGTTTCAATCCCGCTAGCGGGTTAGATAAGGAACACATTGCCCCGGTTATGGGAGAAGGATACATCTGGAATCGATCCAGGTCGGGCAAGAGTATATTGGTCAGGCCTGGTGATTGTTCCTGTCAGGAACGTTAGCCGATGGGGCCTTTTGTTGAGAGATAGAGATGGAGTAGATAAAAACCTATGCGACGAAAAACGCGGCAAATTCATGTAGGCGGTCTGGCCATTGGGGGCGATGCACCGATTGTGGTGCAGTCGATGACCACGACGTACACCCGCGATGTGGCGAGCACGGTTGCTCAGATCCATCGCTTGGAGGACGTTGGCTGCGAGATGGTGCGCGTGGCTGTGCCAGAAGAAGAGGATGCGCTGGCCATTGGCGAGATCAAGCAGCAGATCCATATTCCCCTGGTAGCGGACATCCATTATAAGCACTCATTGGCTCTGGAGGCTATTCGTCAGGGCGTCGATTGCGTGCGCATCAACCCGGGCAACCTGATCAACGGTCGCCAGTCCCTGGAAGAGATCGTACGCGCCTGCAAGGAACGCGGCGTGGCTATGCGCATCGGTGTCAACTCCGGCTCAATCGACGCGCTCGACCAGCGCGGGCAGATGCAGCGTATCCAGGTGCGTCTGCGCGATGATGGCACGCTTGAACGCAGCGATCCCGCCGAGGCCCGCCGCCGCGAGCGCGAGCATCTGGCAGAGCGCATGGTAAACAAGGCACTGGAGTATATCGGCTGGTGCGAAGAGTTGGACTTCCACGAGATCAAAGTTTCGCTGAAATCCTCCTCGCCGCTCACGGCTGTTGAGGCTTATCGCCGCTTCTCCGCGCGCTCGAACTATCCTCTGCATCTGGGTATTACCGAGGCCGGGACAGTCGTGACCGGCGCGGTGAAATCGGCGGTCGGTCTTGGCCTGCTGCTGGCAGAGGGCATCGGTGATACCATACGTGTCAGCCTGAGCGCCGAGCCGGAAGAGGAGATTCCAGTAGCCTATGAAATCCTCCGTTCGCTCGAACTGCGCAATCGCGGCGTTACCTTCGTTTCCTGCCCCTCCTGTGGCCGTGTTGAGATCGATGTGGTCGGCGTAGCCAACGAGGTCGAGAAGCGCCTGGCCAAAGTGCAGACGCCCATTCAGGTCGCGGTGATGGGTTGCGTGGTCAACGGGCCGGGCGAATCGCGTGACGCGGATGTTGGCCTGGCCGGCGGCAAGGGGCGCGGCGTGATCTTTCGCAAGGGCAAACCGATCAGGACCGTGCCCGAAGACCAGTTTCTTGACGCCGTGCTCAAAGAAGTTGCCAGCCTCCTACCTGAACGTGAAGCCCGCCTGGTCTATCCCGAAGGCGGCATTCACGAGACAGCCGGTGTACACCGCACCCGCGACGAGGGCATTGGTGCGGCGCTTTCCATCAAGCAATAGGTTGTTCGCAGGACGCATAGGTGCCTGGCAGCAACTAAGTTGTTGCCAGGCACCTATGCGTCCTGTGAACAACGAGCACTTGAGCTAACTATGTGGGCAGGCTGCTTAGCGCTTACTCGTCTTCTTCTCACCAGGAAGAATACGAGGAGCGCGGCCAGCACCACTCCCAGGCTGCCCTCTGCCCATTGATGAGTTTCTCCTCCCATATGGCACAAACCCTCCATCGAGATTGTATCCGGCGTCAAGCGTATTGCCCATCCCTTGCGAGCGATAGAAGTCATCAAGAACAGATCTCGACCCCATGTTGAACGTTTTTTGAGAACGCGCAAAATAGGTTGCCGCAAGGAAGAGTAAAACGAGGATTCCCAGTAGGATTAACAAAGCAAGCAACTGCATAATTTTTCTCCGTCTATTCGGTGAAGACGAAATGGTCTTTTCTTTGTGAGAATGCAAATGATAGGTGATCATCAAATACGCTTGCAAGGATGCACTGGCTGCTCAAGAGTCTGATAAGCAGAAACTGATAGAGAGCAAAAAAAGCGACTTCATATGAATGAAGCCGCTTTTTGCTAGTGGGCTGTACAGAACTCGAATCTGTGACCTCCACGATGTCAACGTGGCGCTCTAACCAACTGAGCTAACAGCCCCTGGACGGGACAATAATAGCA
>DATGKW010000235.1:0-8136 GCA_035294465.1 Ktedonobacteraceae bacterium
TGACAGTGAATGTTTGCATAATGCGCTCCTGAATATAGCTTTATGCACAGTATATACTTTCAAGGCTTACATCATGCAAACAGATCAAAACCCGAAGCGCTCACAAGAGGGAAGGCATTTCCGCAGGCATCATTTCCACGCATTAAATATGAAATTGATACCCAGAATAACTGCGCCGACAACCGTCAGGCCAATCAACCCCCCAAAAGCGCCGAGGGCGCTCAGAATAATCGCAGAGAGCGGGATGAGCATAACCACCGAAACAATGGCCAGGCCCAGGCGCATAGCCGCGGGGACTCTAGAAGCTTGCGGACCAAACTGGACGCCGGGGGCCATTTGCAGCGACGATGGTACCTGCGTCTGCAGGCGGCGGGCGATGGCATCGGCCAGTTGATCGCTTCGCTGGAGATTGCCGGCATAGCCCTCTTCATATCCCGATTCAGGATTGCTCCAGCTATGTTCTTCGTGCGGCTGAGGCACTTGTTGCTGATACATAGTAGTCTTTCTCTTTCTGAGTGCGGAAAGCCTCGATACTAGCCCTTAAATTTAAAGCAAACACACACGGTCTCGCCAACTTTCCAACTTTGCTAGCATAAGCATCAGAAAATCTTGCTGGCTTTGCCAGATATCTACGACAAAAAGTGAAAAGGGTTGCAAACGCTGAGCTACATGGTCTCCGGTGAAACTGCCTTCACCGTGTCGTAAAACAGCAATTCAAACTCGTGGCTCAGCCGCACAGCACGAGTGATCAAACTGCGCTCGGCGGGAGATTGGTAACGAGCCAGCAGAGCTTCGTCAACGGGAGCAGCACGTTCGCCGATCTCTTCGTGAGCAGTAAAAAACAGGAGGTGGTAATAGCCGCCTATTTTCGCTTGTAGCTTGGCAATTAATAGTTCTTGCGTCTCCAGGTCAGATGCGATGCACAATGAACTGCTAACCAGTAGCAAGCAGAGCTAAAAATGTGCCTCTTTGAGAAAGCGGTATCGTACTCGTTTGCTCAAGGAGGCACCTATGAGCCGTATCGCCGATGGAGCGGTAAGTATCCAGACCTCTGCTGAATCGATCCTTGTACCCCCGGCCTGGTTTGGCGAGGTCACCCTGATCGCCGGATACCTTCCCTCGATCAGCTCGGCTCCGAGCTGTAACGCCAGGCGTGTTTTGCCTACCCCTGCCGGTCCAGTCAAGGTGACCAGACGCACCTCTTCGCGTAGGAGCAGGGTACGGAGCCGGGTGAAGTCGGTTTTGAGGGCAGGAAACTCGGCTGGCAGTCTGTCGATGATGAGTTGAAAGACGACATACAGCAGGTGTACTAGCAGGAGGGCTAGCAAGAGCAGCCCTCCCACACGCCCACGCCAGAGAAATGTTGTGACCAGCCGGTCACCAGGATCAACGCGAGCCAATCCCAGAATCCTGAGATTTACCATGAAGGGTTGATGATTCAAACGACTCTTTGTTTCGACCGAGCAATCTGTGAAGCGATCAACCAGGTTACAACAAAGGCGATGACTCCGAGGATGAGAGCGGTAATGAACGGGGTTGTCTCGAAACCGCTGGTGAACATCGAGTAAAACATGTAGTACATCGGGAGGGCGATAAGGGCTGCGAGGAGCCCGCTGAGAGCATTTTTCGGCTTCATGAACGATACGTTCTCCTTTCTGGCCGGGTGAGATCAAGTCCGGTTCAATTCTCTGATCTCTGCTCTCAATGAAACCATAGTCACCCCGGTGCTGTCATCCATCACCTGTTTCATTTTTCTTCCCCAGTTGATGGATGGTGCATATCCACCAACTGGTGAATGCATTTTCGCGCCCTATCTGCTATACTACAGGAGATCTTCTCGACATCAGACAAGCCGGGATGAGAAAGCCCGTGCAGGAAAGAGGGTCACGATGGCAAGCATCTCGCGAGAAGCCCGGCCCGGGTCGCTGTACCAGGAGTTGGTGCAGCGGTGGATGTTGTTCTGGCACGGGGCGTTCTACGTCTCTCTCATCGTTGCCACAGGTTTAGCTTTCACGCTTGGCGTTTCGACCTTTCAGCGACGCCTGGTTCTCTGCGCGCTCTCGCTGGCGCTGGGAATCTGGTATGTCGGGTGTCTCTTCAAATCGATAGAGTACTGGCGCTCTCGAGCGCTCCTCTCCTGGGGCTATCTGCTGATCGGCTGGATCATCTGGACCGGGCTGGTTACTGAGAGTCCCATCTATCTCTTCCTCCTCTTCGCTCTCTATCCGCAGCTCTTTGTCTTCCTGCGTTTCCCCTGGTATGTTCTCGGTGCTTGCATCCTGCTCGGAATTTCTCTCGGGAGCCTGCTGACGGGACATGGTGATAGGTATGTAGTTTTGATCATCCTCTTGAGCTGGCCTTTGAGTGTCGGCTTAGGTCTGTTCATTGATGGCCTGGTCAGGCAGGGTCGTGAGCGCGCACGGCTGATTCTGGAGTTGCAAGCGACCCAGCAGCAATTAGCGGAAGCCAGCAGGCAGGCCGGGATCATACAGGAGCGCCAGCGGCTCGCCTGCGACATCCACGACACCTTTACCCAGGGCTTGAGTAGCATCGTGATGCAGATCGAAGCGATGGAGGCAGCGCTTCCCCTGGACGATACGAAGGGCAGGCAACACCTCTCGCAGGTGGGTCGTATCGCTCGCGAGAATCTGGCGGAGGCGCGCCGTCTGCTCTGGGCCTTGCAGCCCGAAGCGTCTCCACGAGCCTCGCTGCCCGAAATGCTGCGGTCACTGGCTCTGCGTTGGGCAGAGGCAAGTGAGGTAAGCGTGTGTGTGACGATCACCGGGCAGGCCACTTCCCTGCGCCCAGAGATTGAAGTGACCCTGCTGCGCGCCACCCAGGAAGCCCTCGCCAATATTTGCAAACATGCCCAGGCCAGCTCAGTGGTGCTGACGCTTTCCTACATGGAGGATATCGTGGCGCTGGATATTGTCGATGATGGTATTGGCTTTGATCCAAACGCGCTGCCTACTCCCTTGCTGGGAGGGATGAGCGGCAGATTCGGACTCAAAGCGCTTCGTGAACGGATCGAGCAGTTGGAAGGGACTTTCACTCTTGAGAGTACCCCCAGTTCTGGGACAACCATCGCTGTGGCGCTGCCTGCTGTGGAGGCCAGTGCGCAGCCTGGCCGACTTCGCGTCGAGGAGCAGGGCTAATGGGCCGCATTCGTATCGTGATCGCTGATGACCATCCAGTCGTGCGAGCAGGTCTGCAAGAAATACTCAGAAGCCAGCCTGATTTCGAGATCGTGGGCGAGGCGAGCAACGGGGTCGAGGCGGTCACCCTGGTTTCACAAGTGCAGCCAGATGTGGTGCTGATGGACTTGCGTATGACGCTGCTCGATGGGGCTGCGGCCACTGCCCAGATTCGCGCCCAGCAGGCGAAAACGGCGGTGCTGGTCTTAACGAGCTATGAGAGCAATGCGGATATTCTGCATGCCATCGAAGCTGGTGCGATGGGCTACCTGCTCAAAGATGCGCAGAGGGAAGAACTCTTCACCGCCGTGCGCACTGTGGCTCAGGGGAAAGCGGTCTTCGCGCCAACTGTTGCCACTCGCCTGCTGCACCAGGTGCGCCAACCGGACAGAGATGCACTCAGCGCCCGTGAGTTAGAAGTCCTGATGCAGGTCGCGCGCGGGGCCAGTAACAAAGAGATTGCGCGGGCGCTGTATCTCTCGGAGGCAACCGTCAAATCTCACTTGCTCCATCTGTTTGCCAAGCTCGCGGTCTCTGACCGGACCGCCGCCGTGACCGCCGCTCTTGAACGAGGCTTGCTGCACCTGGATTCATAGAAAGAAAAGTCATGTGCTGGCAAGCACGTCGTCCTCTCTCGTCAAAAAACAAAAAAAGAGACCTCGCCACCGAATGTGCCAACCCTCCGGTAACGAGGTCTCTTTCTCCTTCAGAATCCGGGATTTACAGCTAACAAAGCTCAGCAAACAAGGATTACCGCCGTAGTTTTTTTCTTTCTTTCGTGGAGATACTACTAATACGTGGGCCTATCTGTAATTGCCTTAGCCGACAGAACAACACCAGACCAGCTAAGCATTGTAAGCTGAGTATATTACCAGGTAGTTCTGCCAATCATCAGGGGTGAGCCACTCAGCTAGAGACCGCCTATGGGGCCTACCCGCCGGTCCCAATTGTAGGCAGGATCCACTTGTGGCTCCCTTGTTGAAAATAGACAAATTATATTGCCACGACTGTATAGCAAAGCGAAATAACCACTCTGCTATATATCAAGGACAAACGACGTACACGGTCCAGAGTCAGCGGCCGGAGCGGCTCTGAAAGCGACGGAGTAGAGCATCGGAAGCTACCGCGATCATCAGCACTATGCCTTCGACCATATTCTGTATATCGGTGCCCGCGCTTCTCAAAGTGAGGCCGTTCTCCAGAGACTCGATGACAAGGATACCGAGGACAATTGCCCAGACGGAGCCGCGGCCACCGAAAAGGCTCACACCGCCGATCACCGCCGCGGCAATGGCGTCGAGCAAGAGTTCGGTGTTAATCTGGGTAGCTACCGCGTTGGTACGAGAGGCTTCAATAATGCCCCCTATTGCTGCCAGCACCGAACAGAGCGTAAAAGCCGCGATGCGAATGCCGACTACGTTGATACCAGCACGACGCGCAGCCTCTACATTGCCGCCTACGGCATACATATGTCGTCCAAAAGCTGTCTTCGTCAGAAGCAGCCAGAAAAGGAGAATCAGACCAAAAAGAATAGCGGTCGAGTAAGGCACTCCATTATAGCTCTCAAAAGCTGTCACTGCTGCGCCAACCAACACGGCAACAATCACAATTTGCAGAATAATGCGCCGGAGCGACTGTGTGCGCAACCCCAATCTGCGCCGCCGCATATAACCAAGAAGGAGAGCTATGGCGTATAAGACTACGGCCAGAGCAGGTAGGCCAACGCCGTAAATGTCAGGCAGGAAGCTTTGCGGAGAGCCAGAAATGGCGAGAATAAAAGCATTACTGATAGGCAGGGTAGCCTGTCCGTTCAGAAGCGCCAGGAGGAGACCAGAGTAGAAAATGAGGGCCGCTAGAGTAACTATGAAGGAAGGAATGCGCACAACGGCCACAAGGAAGCCATTGATGGCTCCGATCAGAGCACCGGAGAGCAGTGCAACAAGAATTGCGACTCCAGCAGGGTAGCCCAGGCGCTCGGAGCATACCGCCATAAACCCGGAACAGAGCATCGCCACCGCCGCTACCGAGAGATCGATCTCGCCTAGCAGTAGAACAAGAATACTTCCCAGACCAACTATGCCGGTTTCAGCAGCCTGTTGGGCCAGGTTGGAAAGGTTATAAGGCTCCAGGAAAACACCATTGGTCGTAATCGCAAAGAAAAGCACCACCAGCGCCAGGGTAAAGAGCACAGGAAGGAAACCCAGATCTCCACGTAGAAGCTCGCCTATCGTGCGGCGCCGGATATATTCTGGCCTTTCTACCGCGGAAGCAACTGACTGCTCTGCCACTGATAGCTGCTCTTGTTCTTGAATATCACTCATGATCTATTTTCCTCCATATGGTCCAGGATCATCTCCGTTACCCTCTTCAGCGGTCATCAGGCCACCAAATTCAGCGCCGGTGATCGAGGCAACCACCTGTTCAGGGGTTGTATTCTTGATATCAAATGTCCCAACTCTCCGGCCCAAACGTAGAACAATTACGCGGTCCACGACTTCAAAAACATCAGCCAGATTATGGGAGATCACCACCACAGCCAGCCCTTGCTCCCGCAAACGGCGAATCAGCGCGAGCACCTGCCTGGTCTGAGCTACGCCAAGCGCGGCAGTCGGCTCGTCCAGCAGCACCACTTTCGCCTGGCGCAGGATACACTTGGCTACCGCAATTGACTGGCGTTGTCCGCCAGACAGCGAGGCTACGACCGAGCGCACCGAAGGAAGCTTCACATCCAGAGAGCGCAGCACCTCCAACGCTCGATATTCCATCTCAGCCTCATCCAGAGATCGCCACAAAGAGCGTTCCTCGCGACCGAGGAAGAGGTTGGAAACGACATCCAGGTTATCGCAGAGGGCGAGATCCTGGTAGACTGTCTCGATTCCCAGACTCGTTGCTGCTTGTGGAGTCTGAATCTTGACGGCCTGCCCGTCCATCATAATTTCGCCAGAATCGGCGGGTCCCACGCCCGCGATTACCTTGATCAGCGTTGATTTTCCGGCACCATTATCGCCGACCAGGCCAACGACCTCGCCGGCATAGACTTCAAAATCTACATCGGTGAGCGCCCGCACTGCACCAAAACTTTTCGAGATGCCACGCAAGCTCAGGCGCGGGATCTCGCCGTCCGGTCGACCTGATCGCGGGGAAGACATTCCATCGGTGGAAGGGAATGCATTGCCAGCCATTTGGCCCTCCATTGAGAAATAAATGAGAACTATTTTATTAAGGAGTAAGCACGTAGAAAAAGTATACCACCTCTTCTGCCGAGAATACTGATAGATTGGACCTGTTTTACAAGGGGAAAGCGCATCTTTGCTGTTTCGCTCTACTCGTCGAGCTAAAACTCCAGCCGAAGATCAGATCAAGAGTGCCTACTCGTCTTGTGGAGGTCGAAAGATCTACCCATACCACTGGTAGTCTAGCATGGGTAGATCGAATAGTACCCGTGTTATCTCAGGCAAAGGCGAATCTGCTCTTGCGAGTTAGCCGGCCAAAGCAAAGCCATAATCACCCTTGCCTGAGTCTATCCTCCTATCCGGTGTTACTTACAGTAGCCCGCCGGGAGGTACGGGGCATTTGCAGGCAAACCGTTGCAAATCTGAGCCACGGTCATCAGACCATCAGTAACTACCTGCTGGAAATTGCTCTTGTCAATTGTGACAGGAGTTTCTAGGATGGACGGGATGGCAGCCCCGGTACTTGTCTTGGTAGTCGCACCGTTGGTCAGAGAAGCAGTGCTTTCCCCTTTGCTAATTGCAGCTACTATCTCAGCCGTGCCAGTAGCCTCAAGCGCGTAGTTCTTCTCAACGGTCATCATCTGATTGCCTTCCAGAATTTCCTGGATACCCGCCACTGTAGCATCCTGGCCGGTCACCAGAACCTTGCCGTTTAGCTGGACCGCTTTTAAAGCGGCGATTACGGTGCCTGCCATGCCATCATTGGCCACATAGGCAATCTGAATATTGTTCTTGTTAGCCGTCAGCGCGCCTTCCATCTCGTTTTCGGCGGTTGGATTGTCCCAGTTAGGCGTATACTGGTCGTACACTTTCTTCAGCGCCCCAGAATTGATCAACGGATTCAGCACGCTGGTTGCGCCCTGATAAAACAGCAGTGCATTGTTGTCGGTCTGCGCGCCGTTAATCATTACCAGGTTGTTGTGGCCCGGAGACACATAGCTCTTATAGTGGCTGGCAATATACTGACCCTGGAGCTGGCCAACTTTCACATTGTCGAATGAGACGTAGTAGGCAAGCTTGCTGCTCTGAATCAGGCGATCATAGGCGATTACCGGTACATTTTTCTGTGCGGCTTCAGAAACGATCTGCGCGGCTTTCACACTGTCAGACGCGGCTACAACCAGGATACAGTCGCCATTGGCCAGGTCGGCCTCTGCCTGGGACTGCTGGGTATCAGCATTGCCCTGAGCATTCGCATAATCGACATGGGCGCCAGGAAGATACTGAGGAATCAACTTTTCCAACTCTGGCCGGTCGTCGCTATCCCAACGGGCAGAGGTGGCGGTCTCAGGCAACAGCACGCCAATTTTCTTACAGCCCTTGCCTGGCGCATTGGAAGAAGTTGTCGTGCTGCCGTTGTTCGCACTGCCGCAGGCAACCATCACTAACGAGATAATGAGGAGAAACGCGGTCGCCGTAAACCTACGGCTTGTGTGACCAAATAGTTTCATGAGTGAAGTGTCCTTTCACCGTTGCCTTCTCGCATTTTCCATCCAGAAATGCATCACAAAGAAGGCAAATAATTACATCCATATCTGAAACAATAAGATTGTACAGCACAACTCTACGCGAAGAAATGTGTGCAGTTTCATCCTTCGCACAGAGTTTTCACCGGGTACATACTTCTTCACAGGCAAGAATCATGCCAACTTGTGTGTAACACACAATAGCACACATTTAGCAGTTTGAATAATCATGACACACAATAC
>DATGKW010000236.1:0-12972 GCA_035294465.1 Ktedonobacteraceae bacterium
TCGGCAGGACTACTTCCCAAAAAATGGTATGATTAAACCAGACTGTTTCTCCAGGCGCTGGTCCTGCCTGGGGCAGACTTATAGCAAAGAGGGTTCTGATGTGTACTGAACAGTCGGATCGCTTTTCTGATCGGGAAGCACAGACAACCGAAGAAACGTCGAGGTGTTTCGAGGGGATCCCCGGAGTAGAGATCCAGGCACTGACGACAGCCGAGGCCATAAAATTCCTCGAGTTTTCCCCTGATGCTTTGCTCATCATTGATGCCAATGGTTCGATTGCCATGGTAAATAATCAGGCAGCGCGCTTGTTTGGCTATACACAAGCTGAACTGCGTGGCCAGCTTCTGGAAATCCTTCTGCCCGAACGTCTGCGCGAGGCGCATGCTGTTCACCGACGAGGCTATATGAGTACTCCACGCGTGCGCCCGATGGGGGTTGGTCTTGACCTGTTGGGGCGACGCAAGAACGGCAGCGAGTTCCCGGTGGATATCAGTCTGCGACCAGTGCATATCGAGCGGAGACTGCATGTGGTAGCAGCTATCCGCGACATCACCACCCAGCGCTTACTGGAACAAGAACGCACCTTCCAGGCTACGCTTCTGGATCTGGCACACGATGCTATCCTGGTGCGCGATCAACTCGGTCGGATTCGCTCCTGGAGCCGGGGAGCAGAGGACCTTTACGGATGGAATGAGCAAGAGGCATTGGGGCGCGTGAGCCACAGCCTGCTTCAGACGCAGTTCCCAGATACGCGAGCAGCAGTCGAGAAGGCTCTGGAACGCGAAGGACGCTGGGAAGGGGTGCTGTTGCAAACCTGCCGGGATAGGCGTCCCGTCACGGTAGAAAGCCGCCAGATCCTGCTGCGTGATGAACATGGTGAGCCAACAGCGATTCTAGAAATGGACCGGAATAGCAGCAAACGTCTCTATCTGGAACAGGCATACACGCCGGCTCAGGTGCAAGTGCTGCGAGAGCGCACGTTTCTGCAACAGGTATTGGACACGCTGCCCAGCGGCATTGCAGTGGTACATGGACAAGATGCGCGCTTGCTGCTGGCCAACCAGGAAACCGCACGCGTCTGGGGCGCTGTGTGGCCGATTGGGCAACCAATGCAAGCCTTCCTGAAGATGCACCATATCCTCCTGAACGATGTACAGGGCCGATCCCTCGCTCCAGAACACTGGGCAGCCCTGCGGGCGTTGCGCTCTGGAGAAACAGTCAGGCAGCAGCAGGAAGTTATCCGCCAGCCTTCCGGGGCAAGCCTTCCTATCCTGGTAAATGCGGTTCCCCTGGCTTCTGCCTACTGGCAGAGTCTGGGAGCGGATCGGTCATCTCCCTCTTCGTCACCGGATCAGCAGGAAGAGCCGCTAGCGCTGGTAATCTACCAGGATGTGCGCCTTCTCAAGGAAGCCGAAGCTTTCAAAGAAGAATTTATCGGCATTACAGCCCACGAACTGCGTCAGCCGCTCGCCGTGCTCAAAGGATCAGTTGGAACGCTGCTGGTGCAAACGGCACGGGGACATGGGGCGCAACTTGCCGACTGGCAACAGGAGATCTTACGAGAACTGGACCTGGCAACCGACCGCCTCATCGACCTGACCGATGATTTGCTCGATGTCTCGCGCCTCCAATCTGGTCGCCTGTCGTTACATCGCGTACTCACTGATCTGGCGTCCCTGACCCGGCGCGTGGTCGAACGCTTCCAACAGGCTGCGACACAGCACCAGGTGACCTTTTCCACGACGGAAGTCAATATGCCCGCCCTTATTGATCCCCGGCGTATTGAGCAAGTGCTGACCAACCTGCTCGCCAACGCACTGAAATATAGTCCACAGGGAGGGCCGGTCAGCGTCGTTCTGGAAAAAAATGTGGCACGTTTGATGGCAGAAATCCGCGTGAAGGACGCGGGTATGGGGATTCCTGCCCGTCAGCAAGCCCATATTTTTGGGCGCTTTATGCGTGCGGATAACGCCCAGGCCGCCGGGATCAGTGGCACTGGGTTAGGTCTCTATTTGTGTCGCGCGCTTGTTGAGCAACATGGTGGTCAGATCTGGTTCGAATCGACGGAAGGGGTAGGATCGACGTTCTTCCTGACGCTTCCCCTCGAACCCACAGCAACAAGCGGACCGCTGTAACGGGGCGAAGCCAGAGCAACGGTTCTCTTTGGGAGGCGGGAAGACGCATTTGCCGGCTCGACCGTGATTGGTCGCAATATGCTTGAGACCGCGAATGGCGATTGGTAGGTCGAAAATGGCCGGTTTACTGGGCAGGATGCGCGAGCTTGCGAGCGATCACGGTTACAATACGCTGATAAAAATAGACCGCTTCCTGACGGCGAAAGGGACGGGTTCCGCTGAGATCCTGACGCTCATCTTGCTCGACCAGTTCGCGAACGAGCGATGCCTGTTCCTGCGGAGTGTGCGCGTTCTCCAGCCAGGATTCGAGTGCCTGTGTCAGATGATCAGTGACAACCTGCTCGACTTCCAGACCGCAAGCGGTAAAGAGGGCCAGCAGCTCGCTGAGAGGCAGCGCGCGGGTATGCGAGGGGTCGCGCAGTTGTTCAAAGTGATTCTGGTAAGCAGCGCGGGCGGGAAACTCGCTGGTGATCAGGTCCTGAATCACGACCGTTCCCTGCAATTGGCAGACCCGCGCCATCTCGCCAAGCACGCGCCGGGGTTCTTCGCAGTGATGAAGGGCATAGCGAGAGACGACAACCTCAAAGGTATACGCGGCAAATGGGAGGTGCTCGGCATCGCCCTGTTGGAAATGCAGGGTGCTGAGGCCCCGCTCCTGGCGCATTTGCTCAGCCAGCGCGAGCGGGGCCGGGGTAAGATCGAGTCCCACAACTTCGCAGCCGGCTTCTGCAAAGGCGGCAGCGACATAGCCGGGGCCGGTTGCCACATCCAGGACACGCGCCCCCAGTCGGGGGCGCACCGCCTGAACAAGAGCAGCCAGACGATCAGGGTTGGCAATGAGCGGGCTGGCTGCGTATGCCTGAGCCTGCTGTGTGAATTCTTGAATTACTACTGCTTTGTGAGCCTTCAAAAAAGCCTCTTTTCGTCACGCCTAACTCAAACGTACTTCATCTCCACAAAGCGGCTACGCAGCGCGTTGACCTGCGCTTTGACATCTTTGCCGCGAATCGCGTCGTGCATCAACTGGGCCAGTTCGCCCATGGCTTGCTCATCCATGCCGAAGCGAGTCATTTCGGGTACGCCGACACGCAGGCCGGAGGGATGGCGCGGGTCGGTATCGCCGGGGAGCATGTTATAGTTCACGATAATGTCGTTGGCCTCCAGGCGCTTCGCAACTTCGACACCGCCACCCCACTCTGCCACATTGACGGCAATCATGTGGCTGCGCGTGTAGCCGAATTCGCGTGCTTCGACAGGCGTGCCCAGTTCATCCAGGCTCTTGCCCAGCACCTGGGCGTTGCGCACAATTTGCGCCGCGTACTCGCGCCCGTACTCCTGCATCTCGCGAATCGCTACGACCAGAGCGGGTAGCGAATAGAGATGGTGATTGCTGGAAGAGCCTGGGAAAACGCCACGATCAGCAGCAGGCCAGAACTTTTGCTCGGCTTCGGGGTCAAGATTGCCCAGAATGACTCCGCGTTGCGGGCCGGGGAAGGTTTTGTGTGTGCTGCCGGTCAGCCAGGTCGCTCCCTCGTGCAACGGGTCCTGGAACTGGCCGCCAGCAACCAAGCCAAGCACGTGCGCGCCATCATAGAGCAGCGGAATATTTTTCGTCTTGCAAAAGGCCGCAACCTCCTCGACCGGTTCAGGAAAGAGGAAAAGGCTCTTGCCCATTACCACCAGCTGCGGAGAGGTACGGTCAATCAGCTCGATAGTCGCTGCCGCATCTACGTGATAGTGGTCGGGCGTCAGCGGCAGGTAGTGCAGATTGACAAACTTATCGCTCCCAACTTTGAGAGACTGGCCGCGATTCTGGATACGGCGACCAAAGACCCCCACCGGGCCATGGCTGATGTGGCCGCCGGCATCCGTTGAATTGGCGATAACCGTATCGCCGCCGCGCAGCCAGCCCAGCGCGATTGCTGTGTTGGCCGCGTTTCCACTGATCGGACGCACATCGGCCTGTCTGGCCCCAAAGAGCGCCTTGATCTCTTTCTCGGCCAGCAGCTCGATCTGGTCAATGTAGCGAGTGCCCTGATAGTAGCGATTGATCTGCTCGCCCTGGTTCGGATGTCCCTCAGCATAACGGCCCATCAAGTCAGAGATCTGAACACGACGCACGGCAGCACTCGGCGTGTTCTCACTGGCAATCAAGTTGATGGTTTGTGTTTGGCGCCAGGTCCACGCCCCAGCAAGTATATGTTCAATATCAGAAATATCTATGGTCATAAGTACCCGCTCCCTCTATGGTGTCATATCTGGGTAAAATATCCCCTTCAGTATAGCACAGCGCGTGAAGTGCGAGAGAATCGATTTTTGGCAGGCATTCCTAACTTGCCCAGAAACAGATTCTGGAGAACCCGCCAGAATGCTTGTCCGACAGGGTTACGCCGGCAACGCTCGCATGATAAAATAGTCTGGAACTCACACTGTTGCTTTTCTAAACAAAACATCGTCTTGTCTACGTGTTATCATAGGCACAATGGAATGTCAAAAAAGCAATGTGGAGTCGTGGCAAAGAAGACGGTAAAACGCCTGACACGTTTTCTTTGTCTCCTCTCATTTGATTACCAGAGAGATTCTAAGAGAAAGGGAACCCGGATTCAGTATGCGAGCCTTTTTAAGCGAGACTCGCTCCCGTCGCACCAGTTGGCTCAAGCCAGACAACATAGATTATTATCTATGTAAACATATCTATATGTTCATTCAGGAGGGACTATGCGTATTCTCATTCTTGGCGGCGATGGTTATCTTGGCTGGCCGCAAGCACTCTACCTTTCCAACAAGGGGCATGATGTTTTGATCCTCGATAACTTGATGCACAGGCATTTCGACCTTGAACGCAATTTCGCCAGCCTGCTCCCCATCTATTCTCTTCACGAACGGGTCGCCGCCTGGAAAGAGATCTCCGGTCGGCAAATCCAGTTTACCATCGGCGATGCGACAGACTACGACGCGGTGGCGAAGATCTTTCGTGATTTTCAGCCAGAGGCGGTTGTGCATTTCGCCGAGCAGCGTTCCGCGCCATATTCTATGATTGATCGCAAGCATGCCGTCTTCACACAAACCAACAATATCGTCGGCACGCTGAACGTCCTGTACGCCATCAAGGAATTCGCTCCCGACTGCCATCTGGTGAAGCTTGGCACGATGGGCGAATATGGTACGCCAAACATCGATATCGAGGAAGGTTTCATCGAGATTCATCATAAAGGGCGAAGCGATATTTTGCCCTATCCGAAGCAGCCAGGCTCGTTTTACCATCTCAGCAAGACCCACGACAGCCATAACATTATGTTCTGCTGCAAAATTTGGGGCATCCGCGCCACCGATCTGAATCAGGGTGTCGTCTACGGGGTTGAAACCGATGAAACTATACAGGATGCGCGTCTGGCCACACGCTTCGATTACGATCAGGTCTTTGGCACTGCTCTGAATCGCTTTTGTGTTCAGGCCGCCGTTGGTTATCCTCTGACTGTTTACGGGAGGGGCCAGCAGACACGTGGATACATTAACTTGCGAGACACGATCAGATGCATTGAGCTGGCCATTATCTCACCTCCCGCAGAAGGGGAGTATCGGGTTTTTAATCAAATCACCGAACAGTTTTCACTAATCGAGTTGGCCGATAGGGTTATCAAGCATGGTACGCAATTAGGGCTGGAAACCCGCCTCAAGCACTTTCCTAATCCCCGAGTCGAGGCCGAACAGCACTACTACAACGCTGCGCATACCAGGTTGCTTGAACTTGGCCTCGAACCGCATCTCCTGACCGATGAGGTGTTGCACGCCCTGATCAGCCTCGCCATCAAGCACCGCGAGCGCATTGACACGAGCCTGATCATGCCGACAGTTGATTGGCGCGCGACTAAGAACGAGGTCATTCCTACGGAGGGCTGACCATTCAGGAGAGAAGTCGATCAATAAGTGACTCTATCGCTTGATTGGCCTGCATGTTCCAGGCGCGATACGCCCGGATGCTGCTCACTTTTTCCGCAATCATTGCCGGGTTGCTTGCAAGCTTTGTAAGCAACTCGCGCAGGGTGGTTGTTTCCAGGCAGATCCAGCCCAGATTATATCGCTCGATAAAGCGCAGACCAGGAGTTTCCTGGCCGGGGATAAAGGTAGTCACGAGAAAAGGTTTTTCAAGCATAAAGGCTTCAGTGATAAAACTGGCTCCGGCTTTGCCGGCGATGACATCCGCCACAGCCATAAAGGGAGCGATTTCCTCGGTAAAAGCTAGAACATGTACCCGTGCAGTTCCGGTGTAGCGGGCCAGCATTTCTGGATTGCTCCCGGCTGCCAGAATGATCTGGATTGGCGGGTCCAGCGCCAGAATATCCCCAACGAGTCTATCCACGCCGGCAGAGCCTTTCGCTCCGCCTTGCAAGAAGAGCGTGAACAGAGCTGGATTGAGTCCCAGATCAGTCAATACTTCTTCCCTTCGACCAGACGCGTTATTCCAGAACTGCCGACGAACTGGGCGACCTGTAAGATAGAGGCGATCTTGAGCAATGCCCTGCTCCAGCGCCTGGGCGAAAATCTCGCGAGTTGGGGCAAGGTAAGCGTCGGCCCTTTTCTCTACAAACCACGTCATATGCAGGCTCTCAAGGTCAGTGAATTGAAAAACCAGGGGGACGCGCTGACTACTGTGCCTATTAGCATAGGCTGCTACAGAGGAGACCAGCGCGTGCGTAGTAATAATAAGCTGGGGGCGAATTTTCTGGATGATTTTACTGAAATGCCTGTGGCTCAGAAGCACCAGAGTATGTTGCAGCAACCAGGCGGCAACTTTGTTATCAGTTAGAGCAAACTGCCAGGTCAACAGCCTCACAAAATGGCGGCTGGCCAGGGTGTAACCACGCTCAACCAGAGGAGACTGCGGGTCCACAATCAGAACATTGTAGCGTGCCCCCAATAGGTCACGCAGTGCCTGAGCGAGATTCAGATGCCCGCCGCCTGAACGTGAAACAAGGATCAGGATGGTCGGCTGGACGCTTTTGGCCACGTTACCTCTACCTCCTGCACCTGTTCATCTATGCCTGATTCTATCTTATTCGGCTTCGGCTCTTGTGGATCGGCGCTGAAGTCAGTCGGATTCTCCTTTTGCTGGTGCAGATCGTTCCCCTCAGCGAGAAGAACGGGCCTGCGCGGGCGAAGCCTTCGGATTACAGCAATTGTAACGGCGAGAGTCACCAGCGAAACCAGCATCAGCGTAGAAAGCGTGCCAGAAATATCCCCTGCTTCCTCCCAGCCCGCGCCCAGGAGATAGCCAACGCCGAGGGGAATCACTGCTCCCAGCACCTGGCCGCTCACGTCCCAGAAAAGAAATTTTCTGTAAGCGTACCGTTCCGCACCGGCCAACCAGTTAATCGGGCCGCCCAGCACTACAATCAAGAAGCGCGAGACAAAGACCGCCCAGGCCGCCCGGCGCCTGAAGTACGCCCGGCCACGCGCCAGTGAATCCGGAGAGACGAGGCGCCAGCGCTTCTTTTTCTCCAGCCAGAGCAACAGAGGGGTTCCAAATTTCCAACCAATGAAGTAGCCCAGGTTGTCCCCCAACACAGCGGCGCTGAGTGCGACGGGGAAGAGGATGAAAATATTGAAGTCACCAATGGCGGCAAGAGCTCCGGCGGCATAAAGCAAGAGATTCCCTGAGATTGGCGCGCCAACAGCAGCAATGAACACGATTGCCCAGAGGGCAACGTATCCATACCGATGCAGGACAGCAATAAAGAAAAAATTCAATTGTTTGTCTCTCCTGACGTTGACGCGCAATAGTTGTTGATGCGAGATCACAACCTTTGCACTGATTATAGCAGAGCCGGGATGCCCTTAACAGATCGAAGGACTAGCATACCATTCAGACGCATGGCAAAGCAAATGTCTGACATCTGGATGGCAAACACGAACGCCATCAGGCTGGCGAACGCCGAACAAACGCTCTACGATGGGGCGATGCCACTTCGGGCTCCGCCCCATCTGGCTCAACGTGGTTCTCCCCACTTTTGACAGCGGGCGCAAACTGCGCGGTGTAGAGCCGCTGATAAAGCCCCGACTGGCGCAAGAGCGTTTCGTGTGTGCCTCGTTCGACAATCCTCCCTTCCTGGACTACCAGGATCTGGTCTGCGCGCTGGATGGTCGAGAGACGATGGGCGATGGCGATCACTGTGCGCCCGCGAACCAATGTTTCCAGGGCTGCTTGAATGCGTCGCTCCGCCTGCGAATCAAGCGAACTTGTTGCCTCATCCAGCAGGAGGTAGGGAGCCTGACAAAGCAGAGCGCGTGCGATGGCAACGCGCTGTTTCTCACCGCCGGAGAGACGATAGCCGCGTTCGCCCACGACGGTTTCAAGACCATCTGGCAGACGTTCGACCAGGTCGCGCAGTTGGGCCGCTTCGATCACCTCTTCAACCTGCTCGTTTGTAGCGTCGGGGAAGCCATAGCAAATGTTCTCGCGCAAACTGGCGTGGAAAAGGAACACTTCCTGGGTTACGACTGCTACCCGGCGGCACCAATCCTGGCGAGCCATTTCCATGAGTGGGATACCGTCCAGGCTCACGGTTCCACTGGTAGGATCGTAGAAACGCGCTGCGAGAGAGAGTATGGTCGATTTGCCTGCGCCGCTGGGGCCAACCAGTGCGGTCAACTGGCCCAATGGAGCGGTCAAGCTGACGCTGTGCAGAACTTCTTTCGCATTAGCTGTGCCCGGATAACTGAAGCTCACTGTATCAAACGTAATTCCCTCCCTGGGAGTTTCGGGCAAAGGTCGCGGGTTTTCTGGCTCTGGCACGCTGATTGGCAGGTCGAGGTATTGAAAGACGCGATCAAAGAGCGCCAGACCACCGAGCAGGGTAGCATTCGCTCCAGCCAGTGAAGAAGCAGGCGCATAGAGCTGCGCCAGATAGGTCGCGAAAGCCACGATGGAGCCCAGAGCAATCTGGTTGGTTATCACCAGGTAGGCTCCATAGATATAGAGTAGCGCGGGTCCAAGCGCTGCCAGGCTCTGCACAGCAACGGAGAGCCATTGGCCTTCCAACAATTGTTCAACCTGTGTCTGGCGAACCTTGCTATTCGTTTGATCAAAGCGGGCCGCTTCGCGTTTTTCGGTGCCGAAGCTTTTTACCACAATTGCTCCTGAGAGACTGAGCGTTTCCTCAAGCACAACCGATAGCTCGCCTAGGGCTGCCTGCGCGCGCTCCATAGCCGTGTAGCGGCGGCGCCCGAAATGCAGGACAGGAAAGGCGAAAGCAGGGAGCGCCAATGCGGCAACCAGAGCCAGTTGCCAGTTAATCACTGCCATAACGACCAGCGCCGCAATCAACGTCACCAGATTGGCAATGGTTCCCAGAAACGATTGCGTCAGCACCATCTGCAGGCCATTTGCGTCGTTGAGGAAACGCGTGTGAATCTCACCGGCTCGCGTCCAGGTAAAAAATTCCAGTCCAAGCTTTTGTGTGTGCTGATAGAGATGTTCGCGTAGATCGGCGATCAATCCTTGAGCAATCACGATGCTCAGGTAGTTCTGTCCAAGACCCAGGACTGCTCCTCCTACGGGCAGAAGGAACAGGCCGCTACCCAGCAAAAGCGCAAGCTTGAAGTTATGGTGCGGGATAGCGATATCAATAATATTCTTAATGAGCAGTGGTGGAATCAGTGCCACCATCACGCCTAACAGCATGACAAACGTACCAAAAACCAGCCGCCAACGATACGGGCGAAGATATCGCCAGACACGCACCAGTGTTTTCCGAACGTCAGGCGTGCCCTCGCGCAGATAGCCTCGCGAGCGCTGTTGCTGCCAGAGACCTATCATTGTTCCACCCATGCCGCCACCCATTCCCATTCCACCACGACCAGAAAATGCCATAGTTTATTCCTCTCGTTCGAGGGCCGGGCCATCCAGCATTCCAGCCCATTTTCAGTGTTTGGATGGAAGATCCTGTGCCGGTGCATGCCTGTTCATCAGACACAGCAAGCGGGCGAGCATTGCGCGTTCCCCCTCGTCAAGACCTTCCAGGGTAGAGCGGACGCGCGCAAAAAAAATGGCGTCTGCTTCGCTCAAGGCTCTCTTGCCTGCGGGGGTCAATGTAACGTAAACCTGGCGCTGGTCGCTGGATTGGTCACGGGCGCGCTCCGCGTACCCCAGCGCCTCTAACTTATCAAGCATACGAGTCGTGCCGGCTGTGGTCAGGCCCAGCTCTTCTCCGAGATCGCCAACTCTTCTTCCCTGCTCTGGACTCAGCAAGCGTAGCATGCGCCGCTGAGGCCGCGAAAGCGGGCCAAACTGCCGTCCCAATGAAGCATACCAGTTGTCCATTTCGTGCGCGATTGTCACAATTTCACGAGGGTCGGTCTCATTCATCAGGCACCCTCCGCACTCCTTACCAGTTGACTAACTTAGTTAACAAATTCCTTAAAGGACTATACCACATCTTTACCGGATGAAACAAGAAGCTCCTCCCTATTATGAGAGTTTCTGTTTCGGCTCTCAGTCTACGGTGTTTCTATGACAGAAACGTGAATATCGGGACCCTCTTTTGTCATTCTTCCGTCACCTGAAGCACGATGCCTACCTACGCCGTGATAGAATCAAGGAACGAAAGAAAACGGGAAAGGACAAGGATAGGCCTGGATGAATGCAAATAGTGCAAAGGCTCCTCCTCTCGCAGGGAAGAGCCGAATCTGGCTCCGCATGGCAATTGTGTTGCTTGCCGCAGTGCTGGCGGTTGCTGTTCCACTGCTGGTGTTGCATCTTTACCAGCAACCGGCTACCAGCACAAATAGTCAAGGGAGTACGGGGCCGCAAAGCTTCTCAGTTACGGCAAATGCAGTGCTGAGTCTCAAAGAGCAGAGTGGGGATGTGTCCGTGTATCCCAGCAACAATAGTATTATCACGGTGCGGCCACGCAAGCATGGAACCGTTGTTGCCCCAAGTTCGCAGAGTGTCAGGATACTCTACAGCCAGACGACGAGCGCGCAGGGAAATGAGCAGATCACCGTCACAACCGATCCCTGGTTTAGTGATACCGACTTTTATATCACAATCCCTGCTACGACGGTTGTCCAGATTGCTCTCACTGATGGATCGATCGATGTCCACACCGGTCATGGCCTCACAGCGAACACCAGTAGCGGCAGTATCGAAATGGATAGCATCCAGGGACCAGCGAAGGTAAGCACCACGAGCGGAGATGTCACTGCTGAGAATATCACTGGTCCGCTCACTATAGCAGATCAAAGCGGTTCGCTCCACTTACAGCAGATCAAAGGGCCGGTGCAGGCGACGACTGTGAGTGGGGATGTCACCGCTCAGGATGCGACGCTCAGTGGACAATCAGTGTTGCGCACGCAGAATGGCTCTGTCCATTTTTATGGATCACTTGATCCGCATGGCTCATACAGGCTGCAAACAACCAGTGGAGACGTTGATGCCACCCTCCCGGCTAACGCCGCTTTCTCGCTCAGTGCCAGCACGGTCTCTGGCACAGTGCAGAACGATTTCGGCGCGAACGTGGTTGGCAGCGCTCCACGCGCGCAGATCTTCATGCAAACGCGGAACGGCTCTATTGCAATTATAAAGGTGTGAGATATCTGTTTGCTTTGCTGCAAAGGACTGCGTTACCGTCTTGACGGCCTCAACGATGACCATCTATACTCTGCACATGAGAAGAAGGCGCGTGATATCGGCGCTCGCATTGCTGCTGGCGCTAGTAGGCATGCTGGCGCTGGCAGCATGCGTTCCGGGGGATCTTGGCAACGAAGAAATTGCCTTTGTCCGCGATGGCAATCTGTGGACAATCGATCCGAGTGGAGCGAATGCTTTTAAGGCCGTAGCCCAGAGCACCCCTGTACTTGGCTACGGCCTTTCGCCCGATCATCAGATCTTCGTCTTCCGCACGCTTGATAGCAGTTTTGCGAAAACCTCCGCCGGCGCTCATCTGGCAGTGAATCCTATCACGGGGCTGGCTGGCGATGTGCCCGGCGCGCTGAACACGGTTGGCATCGACGGTGGTTCTCCCATCCCCATCATTCTTTCCAATTCTCACCTCGCTCGTAGCAACGCCTGGTGGAGTCCTGACGGCTCCCGTTTGCTCTATCGCGAGGGTGCCAACTCGGCGCTGACCTCGCCCGACCTGGTCACATGGTACATGTCACAGGATGACCAGCCCGTAGGGATCGCGCGCAAGCTCCTGCCTGGCACTTTCTCCATACCCTCGATCAATACCGCTAGCTCTCTGGTTGTAGGAAATTCTGGGCAGGGCATCTATACAACCACGCTGGCAGGCACAAATTTCACATTTGTACAGCGCGGCGTTCTGCCGGGCCACCCCTTGCCGGCCAGCCTGGAGCGGGTCCTCTGGCAGCCGAATCACCAGAACCCGGCTCTCCTGTATGCGCTTATGCCGGAGATCTCGACCAGTACGCAGGGCCAGTTTGAGCTGGTCCTCCGCCAAGCCAACGGGCAAACGCGCGTTCTGGCAAGCTGCGACTGTCGCCAGTTCGCGTGGTCGCCGGACGGCAACCGCGTGCTCTACAGCACCGACCAGGGCTATACCGTCCTGAACGTTCAGGACGGCACAAGCTTTCATTTCGAGGCCGAACATGAGGCCGTACCCTACTGGTCGCCCGACAGCCGGGCGCTGCTGCTGGACGGTTTGCACACACTGACCCTGGTGCGTCTGGCCAGCCAGCAAGTTCAGGTGTTGCTCAGCGACGGTAGTGCTCCGGTGATGACAGATGGGCCACTTCCCGGCAGTGTTGCCTTCCTGCAACCGGTCGAGAACAGCCTGTGGAATGTTGATGGGCGGCGCTTCGTCGTGGAAACGCGCGGGCG
>DATGKW010000237.1:0-13624 GCA_035294465.1 Ktedonobacteraceae bacterium
TGCTTCCTCGCGAACTGGCTGTCTCTTGAGATGAAAGGAGCGCGCCTTGTGGTTGTTGAGGCACATCCACTTTACTCTGAGCAGGAGCATCAGGCTCTTGCGTCTCTTTCTCAGGTAGCGCGGCCGAACGCATTTTACGCAAGCGCTCTAACTCCTCTCGCCAGCCCGGAAGCACCATCGTTGAGATCTCTTCCACAGGAGTTGTCTCGGCAGGCCCAGCCTGCGGAGAGCTTGTGTCAGGAGGGCTGGCAGGCGCGGGAGCATCTTCTTTCTCTGGCTGCTCAACTTGCACAGCCAGTTCCTGCGGCGTTAGACGGACAGGGCGCTTAGCCAGGCGCGAGGATCGCCCCGCGGGCGGCGTGCGCTGAGGAGAGCGCGAGGGTTGCCCCGTGGAAGGCGTGCGCTGAGGAACACGCGCGCCTTCCGGTGGCCACACCGGTAAGCTATCTTCCTCCTGGGAAACAGAAGAACCGAAGCGAGAAAACTCTTTGGGCGGCAGTTTCACCCGAATGGGGGCCGGCGCACTGGCCGAACGAGCTGGGAACGGATTTTGAGATCGACCACAACCATTACAAAAGCGAGCATCATCTTCCCTGAGAGGCTGCCCACAATAGAGACATTTTTTGGCCACCAATCCTCTCCTGATTCTGGCATTCGTGAAGCATCCAACGGATCACCCCCGCAGCTTGAACAGTTCCCCCATCTTTTTTCAAAGCACGATGAGCCACGGGACACTTCTTAACCACTTTTTAATAGATATTTTTCTACTTTAGACTTATTTGCACCAGACTAACGTTACCCTATGCCACTCCAATCAGTCAAGCGGAATAGCTCTTTTTTCTTGGGGCCGGTCCGCGTCTATTTGAGTTCGAGCAACGCCTCGCGCTCGGCAGCGGTAGCAAACACCTGCTGATTCTTGACAATATCCACCAGTTTCTTGCGCCCTTTGGGGCTTCCGATCATCAGCACACCAACCAGCTTGTTCTCGCGGAAAAAGAGCTTGCGGTAGTTTTCATTGCCTTTCTCCCCCGGCTCGCGTCGGGAAAGCGAGGTGAGTTCCGGGTTAGTAGATTCGGCGGTGCCAACGACGGCGATATTGACATCGAAGAGCGGGCTGGTATAGGTGGGAACATCGACATACGCCTGGTGATCTCCCCCCATATTCGCCCCGGCAATGCGCCCATGAGCCAGCGCGTTGTCCCAGGTCCCCATCGTATGGTGTCGACCAATTGTGGAATCGTAAAACTCGGCCACATCGCCAGCAGCATAGACGCCGGGCACGTTCGTCTCCAGGTACTCGTTGACAACAATGCCGGAGCGCAGTTCCACCGGCGTTTCGGCCAGAATGCCGGTGTTAAGCGTGATACCCAATCCCACGCCGATCAGATCAGCCTGGATCTCCCGACCTTTTTTCGTTCTGACATAGCCCGGCACGCCATTCTGGGGAACCACGCACTCTATTTCATCGCCGTGGATCACCTCAACCCCAAATTTCTTTGCAATATTATCAACTACCTCGCCGCCTTCAGGATCAAGCGAGTTGCGCAGCCAGTAGGGACCGCGCATAATCCAGGTGGTATTGAGCTTGCGCATGGCAAAGCCGTCGCACAGTTCATAGGAGATAAAGCTGCCTCCATAGGCGACCGCGTAGCGCGATTCGAGCATGCGGTTAATAATTGTTCTGGTATCGTCGAGGGTGACAAAGTTGTAGATGTGCTTACAGTCCGCAGCTCCCGGCACACGTAGCGGGTTCGCCCACCCACCTGTCGCCACCAGCAGCGCGTCATAGGGCAGATGCAGGCCCTTATCAGTCACAACCACGCGCTCCCCAGTATCCACTCCGGTCACCATGGTCTCCGTGATCAGTCGAATATTGCGCTGCTCGTGCCAGGCAAAATCGCGGATCATCACCTTCTGCTCTACAATCACGCCCTGAAGATAGCGCGGAAGTGAGACACGATTATACAGCGGATACGGCTCGTTAGTAAGTAGATGGATGCTACAATTGGGATCATTCTTACGTAACGTGTCCGCGGCAGTCGTGCCTGCGATGCCATTGCCAATTATCACATAACGCCTATCATGAGTAGCCAAAAGCCAGGTCTCCTTATCGATCTGAATGTTTCTGGATGCGAGTTGCTGGAAGATCAAATGCCAGAATGGCCATGTAACTCTGCGCTAATAGTAGCATAGTTCGCTCAGGAACACCATAGGGGAATCGGTGCAGGTTGCCCCAGCCAGACAAAAAGCCAGGAGCTTCATTTAGTCTGCCTCTTCAGCCTTATGCACAGGCGCAAGTCCTCCTCTCATAAATTCCATAACCGAGGCAAAAACCTTTTCCGGCAATTCTCCCGTGTAGCCCTCTTCCGCTTCTCCCTCCTGTGGCCAGATCAGCCAGCGCAGGGCCACAAAATGTCCGATACCCATCAGCGTATAAGCGATGGCTTCGGGATCCAGTTCTTTGATCGTGCCTTTCTCCATGGCCTCCCGCAAGCCCCGAATATAGCCGTGACTGATGCCGCGATAGTAGGCATGAAAAGCATCGGGCGCGACTCGCTCTGCCTCCTGGACAATGTTGTAAATGCGCCGGTGGCGAGCCACGAAGCGGAAAAAAGCCTCGAAGCCACGTTTCTCGATCTCAAGCCGGTCGGATACGCCCATGATTGCCGCCCGCATCTCTGCGCGCAGGCGCTTGCCAATATCTTCAACCAGTTCCGCGAAGATCTCGCGTTTGCTGCGAAAATAGATATAATAGGTTCCTTGAGCCACGCCCGCACGTCTGGTGATCTCTGAGATGCTGGCCTCGTAATAGCCCATCTCGCCGAAGACTTCCTCTGCAGCATCCAGAATCTTGCGCCTGGTCGCCTCACCTCGCGCGGTAACAGGTATCAAGGCCGTGCCACTTTCGCTCTCTCTCGCCATGATCTTTCGTTCGCGCTCCTTCACTTCTCCTCCTGTCTGCTCTCTGATAAACATATCCTGCTCTTCCGCCTTTCAGACAGATGTATCTCGCTATCCTCTGCATAGATAGCGCCTGTGCCCTGCTCGACCGCGCCCGCTGCGGTTCTTTGTCGTGCTCGATCTTGCTCCCCCATTATACACATCGCGACGCTTCCGTTCTACTTGACTTTTCTCATTTTCCTCCGTTATATGATATATGAGCCATATATCATAATTGAGAGAACAGCACAGGACAAGGAAGCGCAGAGCAGCCTCAAGGCTGTCTCCGGTACAATGGCAGCGAGAGAAAACGAAGCAGTTTTCGTATGGAGGAAGAGCGATGGCGTTTATTAATCTTGGCGAATGGCTGGCCCGGCGTGAACTTTTGACCCCTGAGAAGGTTGGACTAATCGATAGCGAAAGCGGCGCTCGTCTGAGCTATCGCACGCTCAATCTGCGTACACGTGCGCTCGCCGCCCGCCTGACACAGAGCTATCAGATCAGCAAAGGCGAGCGTGTAGCCGTGCTGGCCTTCAACGCGCCCGAATACCTGGATGCCTTCTTTGCCTGCGCGCTGCTCGGCGCAATCCTGGTACCGCTCAACTGGCGGCTGACCGTGCGCGAGCTAAGCGAGATCGTGAACGACTGCGAGCCAAAGCTGCTGCTACATGATCTTGCTCACACTCAGCGCGCCGAGGAGATTGCGAACACGCTACAAAAGACGCCAGATGAACTGCCGTTTTTCTCGTTTGCCGATTTTCCCGGGGCGAATGCCGGACTGGCCGCCCTGGCGGAGCCATTCGAGACGGACGACGGTGAGGAGCCGGCGGTGATCCTCTATACATCGGGCACAACGGGCACGCCCAAAGGGGCTATGCTTTCGCACCGCATGATTACCTGGAACGCCATCAACACGCAGATTAGCTGGGGGTTGCGCGAAACCGACATTACACCCACCTTTGCGCCCTTTTTCCACGCGGGCGGACTTAACGTTCTGACCACGCCGCTCTATCACCTCGGCGGCACTGTTGTCCTCTTGCGTACCTCTGATCCCAGGGCGATTTTGCGCGCAATTGAGCAGAATCACTGCACAATTGTATTTGCCGTGCCAACGGTTTTTCAGAGCATGATGGAGCATCCAGCTTTTGCCACGACCGATTTCTCCTCGGTGCGTTTCTGCATCACCGGTGGCTCCTCCTGCCCTTTACCGATCATTTCAGGGTATGCCGCGCGCGGGCTGGAGTTTCGCCAGGGCTACGGGCTGACCGAGGTAGGAGTGAACTGTTTCAGCCTGGCTCCGGCGGACGCGATGCGCAAGGCCGGCTCGGTGGGACGCCCGGTCTTTCATTCGCGGGCGCGCGTCGTCGATGACGAAGATCGCGATGTGCCGGGCGGCGAGGTCGGTGAACTGGTCCTGGCTGGCCCCCATGTCTGTTCCGGCTACTGGCGGCGGCCGGAGGCCACTGCCGAGGCCAATCGCGGCGGCTGGTGGCACACCGGCGACCTGGCATACTGCGATACCGAGGGCTACTTCTACATCGTCGGGCGCAAGAAAGATATGTTCATCTCTGGCGGCGAGAATATCTATCCCGCCGAGGTCGAAGCAGTGATCGCCACGCACCCCGGCGTACTCGAAGTCGCGGTGATCCCTCAACCCGATCCGCGCTGGGGCGAGGTTGGCCTGGCTGTCGTTGTGCCACGCGTTCCGGGCAGCTTGAGCGCTGAAGACATCCTCAGCTACTGCACAGATAAACTGGCACGTTACAAAATCCCGCGTACAGTTTGCTTCACCGACGCCTTGCCGCGCAACATCATGGGCAAGGTTGTGAAAGCGGCGCTGGTAGAACAGTTTGCGCCGCCATCAGGCCCCACACATGAGCAGGAACTCGGCGCGTAAGGCTGAGTTTCTCGCATACTCCCCGTGCCAGGATGTTGTATGCGTAAACGGGCTGGTTTCGCTCACTCCGCGCATAGCAACACAGAGATGGTGCGCCTCAAGATAGACCGCCACCCCATGCGGCGCGAGCAGGGTTTCAAAGGCATGAACAATTTGCTCACCTAAACGCTCCTGTACAGTAAAACGCTTTGCGAAAAGTCGCACCAGGCGTGTCAATTTAGAAATGCCAAGAAGATGCTCATGCGGGATATATCCGATGTACGCCTGGCCAAAGAAAGGAAACCCGTGGTGCTCACAGAAAGCGTAAAAGGGAATTGGTCCCTCGATGATCTGACCAAGCTGGCAGTCGGGTTCGCCTCGGCATTCTGTCTCAAAAACTGTGAGCAGTTTTGGATCGCCATCGTACCCTCCAGTAGCATCAAACAGCGCCTGGAGAAACCGTTTCGGCGTCTCTTCTGTTGAGGGCGTATGAAGATTCAGGCCAAACACCTCAAAGATTTCGCTTATATACCCCTCAAATCGCTGCATCTGGTCCGCGGAGAGCGCACGACGACGCAACTCTAGCGCCTGATCCATACCGAACTGATCCTCTTCATACCTGCTTTGCTCCAACACAGTCTTCCCTTTCTCTTCAATCGATTCTCTGGACACATGTATCTTCTTTAGTGTGTGTCAAGGCGTTTCAGAGTAACCTGCCCCTGGCCGAGTTTGACATCGTAGCGCGGGGCGTTCACAACAGCCGGTCCGGTGTGAACCCGGCCATCACGCACACAGAAACGCGAACCGTGCCAGGGACACGCGACGATATCGCCGGTCAGCGTCCCTTCATCTAATGGGCCTCCCGCATGCGGGCAGGTAGCAGAAATGGCGAAAAAGCTTTCGCCCTGGCGGCACAGCAGCACCGGCACACCGGCGACCATAACGCGGTAGAGCTTATTCTCCTGAACGTCAGCGACTGGCATAACGGCCTCGTACCCTTCGCTCGCGCCTTCCCAGGCGGTATGATTAACTCCAGTCCCTTTCACGAAGACCATGTCTCCGCCAAGATAAGCCGCATAAGTAACCAATCCCAAGCCAATCAGCCCAAGAACGAAAGCGACAACAGTGTCGCCAGGCCCCGCGAGCAGTCGCAATAGAAAGGAAACAAGATAGAAGAGAAAAGCGAGAGCATTGAAAAGAGCATGATTCAGACCTACGCGCCGCTCAGCGCCATATGTATCGCTCCAATCGGTCAGGCCGGTGACTACTGCCGCTAAAGCCGCGAGCAAACCCACAGTGACCGTGACAAAAGCTCCATAAGCGGCCCAGGTGGTGCGACTGATCAACCAGGCGATATCGAAAATCAGCGTCAACACCCAGGCTGTGATGGGTACATCGGTGACTGCCGGGTGCAAGGGGTGCCCAAACCAGGTTCCATTCAGAAAACTTTTCATATGTCGCGATGACGACTGGTTCTGAGTCCCAAGCATTTTTTGCAAGATATCCTGGAAAGCATCGCTCAATCGTTCCGCGAAGGGGGCAGGGGTGGAAGAATCGGGTGATGAGTCAGACATAGGTTCTTTCTCCTTCCTTGCTATGCCGCGCCTTGATGGAACACGTTTCATGGGCAGTGCGGCATAATCTTTCGTCCTGAAAATGACGTTCAGTACATTCTATACCACAGAAAATATAGTAAGTCAATGATTTATTTGATTTACTTGACAAAGATCTCATTTTGCTAGTATACTCAGAGCACGGAGGAAGAAATGTCACCGCAACCATGGAATCAACATTTTTTTTCGAGCACACGCGGGCGTATTGTCCTTTTGCTCCGCCGTGCCAGCTATACAGTGGACGAACTGGCGCAGGCGCTTCACTTAACGGACAATGCAGTGCGAGCGCACCTGGTAACGCTTGAGCGCGATGGGTTGGTCTGTCAATCTGGAGAGCGTCGCGGGAGCAGCAAACCTGCGTCGCTGTACAGTCTGGCGCCAGGAGCAGAGCACTTTTTCCCAAACGCTTATGGCCGTCTGGTTCTTTTGCACCTCCTGGAGACTCTCACCTCGTCCATATCCCCCGAACAACTCGCAAACATGATGCAGCGCACAGGCCAGAGGATGGCCACAGAATGTGACGCTCCTTCCGGCGAACTGCGCGCGCGCTTGCAGCATGCAATCGATATTGTGAATGAGCTCGGCGGCCTGATGGAACTGGAAGAGTTGCCTGACGCTTATGCGATCCAGGGCTACAGCTGTCCTCTAGCCGCTGTTGTCCCCGGCCACCCGGAAATCTGCCAGCTCACACAGGCTTTCCTCTCCGAGCTGGTCGGTGTACCAGTCGAAGAGCAGTGCAAACGGGATGAAGCGGCCAGGTGCCGCTTTACCACTTTGAAATCACCGTCAGGGGCACATTTATCATAAATGCCCCTGATGGGCCTCGATAAACTCGGTAAAGAGTTGCTCCATTTGCTTTTGTTTCTCAATATGCGGAGAATGTCCGCATTCCTGGAAAACCTCCTCGCGGACCTCGCCACCGTTGGTCCGATAGCGTGCTAAGACGGTGCGAATCTGCGCCTTCATAGGTTGGGGCGGGTAGACTTCAGCGCCCGGCCAGCCGGGAATGGCTCCAATCTGGCCCAGAAAGCCCATATCAAAGAGCGAGGTATCGGAGACGATCTGGTCATCAGCCCCGTGAACCCAGAGAATGGGCGGCCTGGGCTGGATGGTCGCTAGTTCTGCCTGATTCAAGTACTTGGGCGAGAGCGCGTTATTCACTCCAAGCGTGCCAGGAGCAACCAGTGGCCAGTTGGTGGAGGGCCGCATATCACTGGAGTAATTGCCGTCGGTGACTTTCGTGGTCAGCAATGCGGAAAGCAGCATCTCCTCGCGTTCCGGTGCAACACGAAATGGCGGTTTGAAATAAAACGAATTCATCACAGCGCGTGGTGAAGAACGCTCATTGCCGCGATCACCCTCCGCGATCCGCCTGGCAAACTCGGCATTGATGACTCCACCTCCACTGCCCGCATAATCCGGCCAGGTAGGCGTGCCTTCAGCGTCTTTCGTTCCTCCAAAGCCAAAGGGAGAACCGGTGGCCTGCAAGGTCAACGAGCGCAGGTTCGTGGGATGGTCGATGGCATACTGCATCACGATATTGCCGCCGAGCGACCAGCCCAGCAGATGAATGGCCAGCAATCCGAGCTTGTGCAGCAATGAGTCCAGGTCATCTGAATAATCGCGTACTCCCCGCGTGCCATCTACAGGCAGCGTCTCGCTATCACCGTAGCCGCGCATATCCGGCGCGTAAAGCGTGTAACGACCTTGAGCAGCCAGAGCCAGCATAAAATCCTGGAAGAAATGCGACGAGGAACAATTGCCATGCACCAGAACCACTGGCGTCTCTCCCGCGCCAGCCACCAGATAGGCCATCTCCAGGCGATCTGTGCGTACTCTATGCTGTGTAATCCCTGGAAGTAACTCTACTGAACTCACTGAAAGTATGCCTCCTTTGCAAGAACGAATTCATCCAACAAAGCGATCCACCGATCACTCTGTAGCAAGTCGAGATATGACTCAACTGTCATATTACGATCTCCCCACGTGAATGGCAAGAGCTTGCCTGCGAAAGGTCCTGTCGTTGGACTGCAAGAAGGCAGAGCGAGTAGAATAATACCAGACAAAGCAATGTAGCTGTGATCCAATCCCTGGCAACGCTTCTACGATATGAAATCCGTTTGAGGGGCGTCGCTATATTCATAGATTTCATACAAGTGAGGAGCAGCATCAGGGACATGCAGAGAAAATGCAGGCGGATCTGTGGCAGACCGCTCTTCGCGGTCGATGAAATGAAAGGCATTGGAGCTATGAGCAAGACCCCAACTTCACCGAACCAGTGGAGCGAAACCGATTCGAATCTTTTTCTCAACCTGGCCGAGATATTTGTCCCTGCCCGCGCCGAACAAACGAGTGCGCTGCTCCAGCTACTGCCGGCAGAGACCAACGAAGAATTCACCGCTGTTGAACTGGCCGCTGGCGAAGGAGCGCTAGCTGAAAACGTTCTGGAGAGCTTTCCACGCTGCCATTATATCGCGCTTGATGGCTCAGAAGCGATGCGTGCCCGCATGCAGCAACGCCTGGCGCGTTTCGGCGCTCGTCTGAAGATCCATCCATTTGAACTGGAGGAGACAGCCTGGCGCACAGAGATCCCAGAACAAGTACGGTGCGTCCTCTCATCGCTCTGCGTCCATCACCTTGATAGCGATGGCAAACGCCGGCTCTTCCATGACATGTTCCAGCACCTGGAGCCTGGAGGGGCCTTGTTACTGGCCGATATCATCCTGCCTGCCGATCAGCGCGTCGCCAACTTCTTTGCTCATCAGTACGACAAGATTGTGCGTGAGCAAAGCCTGGAACTGCGCGGCGACCTGAGCGGCTTTGAGGAGTTCCAGCAACAAGCCTGGAACTATTTCTGCCATGACTACGGCAAGCCGGATTCCTATGACAAACCCGACCGGCTCAGCGAGCAACTGCGCTGGCTGGAGGAGGCCGGTTTCCGCCAGGTCGATTGTTACTGGATGCGCGCCGGACACGCTATTTACGGAGGGTACAGATAAGCGTTAAACTCGATAGCCTCGCAGCTTCTCCACAATGCCAGGCAGAGCTGCGAGAAACGTCTCCACGTCCTGTTCGGTAGTTGCCTTGCCTGGCGTCAGGCGCAGGCTGCCGCGAGCCTGTTCGGTCGAAAAGCCCAGAGCCAGCAGGACGTGAGAGGGCTCAGCCGAGCCGGAAGTGCAGGCCGAACCGGCCGAGGCGGCGATGCCCAGCAGATCAAGGTTGAGCAGGATTGATTCGCCCTCGATACCCTCGAAGAGAAAACTAGCGCTGTTGGGCAGCCTTTCGGTCGGGTGCCCGGTCAGTTGGCTGCCTGGAATGCTCAGCACGCCGGAAATCAGGCGATCACGCAAGGCGCGAATACGTGGCTGCGTTTCCGGCAAGTCTTCGTAAGCCAGGCGCAGCGCGGTAGCAGCTCCAACAATTCCCGCCACGTTCTCGGTACCGGCTCGCTTGCCGCGTTCCTGCGAACCGCCCTGCAACTGGGGCAGCAGGCGGACCCCCTGGCGCGCGTAGAGCATACCTACACCTTTGGGGCCATAGAACTTATGGGCCGAGAGTGAGAGCAGATCGACGTTGAGCGCAGCCACATCCAGGGGCAGTGAGCCGCCGGCCTGCACCGCATCAACATGGAACGGGACCTTCCTGGCCCGGCAAACGCGCCCGATCTCAGCGATTGGCTCAATTGTACCCACTTCGTTATTGGCGTACATCACCGAAACCAGGATCGTCTCATCACTGATCGCGCGCGCGACTTCATCTGGATCAACGCGCCCGAAGTGATCGACCGGCAGGTAGGTTGTCTTAAAGCCGAAGCGTTCGAGGTAATGGCAGGTATGCAGCACGGCGTGATGCTCAATGGACGTGGTAATAATATGGTTGCCCTTCTTCTGCGCAACGAAAGCCAGGCCCTTGAGCGCGAGGTTATCGCTCTCTGAACCGCCGCCGGTAAAGATTATCTCGGTCGGACGACAATTCAGGATCTCTGCGACCTGCTCCCGTGCGCCATCGATGGCCTGCATAGCATGCCTCCCCAACGTATAGATGCTGCTGGCATTGCCATACTCAGTTGTAAAGTACGGGATCATCGCATCCAGCACGCGCCGGTCTAGCGGGGTCGTGGCAGCATGATCGAGATAGATTGTACGCTCCGGCATAGTCGTTTTCTCCATCCGTATTTTTTAATAGTTCTTCACATACATTGTAGTTCCAGGCCATTGCAACGTCAATGCTGCATAAAAAACTGAGCAGGTATTGCTGGCTTGCAGGAAAAAGCGTGAGACGTTTTTTTCCTGCAAGCCAGCAATACCTGCTCAAGAAGGAGAAAAAGCCGTTGCTACAGGCCATTCCAGGCGTAGGTTGTATCAGGCTTCACATTCGGGCTGTTATAGGCTATGGTGATCAGATTATGCGCAGTCAGAGGAATACTGTCGAGAGTGCCATTGTACTTCTTTCCGTCGGTCCAGATCGTCCAGCCGCTGTTCAAGAGAAGCTGGGGATAGAAACCCAGGTTGTTAAAGTACTCGTCCCACTCGGCCACGAACTGTCCGAAGGTAAACGTTTCATTCGCGCTTGCTGGAGACTCAATATGGATTACGCCCGAAGTATCATGGGTATGCAGCCAGTAGTAGCAGATGACGTTGCCGCTTGAATCCTGGGGAATGCCCACATACTGAGGAATATCTTCGAGCTTACCATTGATGTAGATCGAAACGTGCGCGTGGATATGGGTCACACTCCCTTCCAGCGCATCGCAGTAAACGTTATCAACCGGCGGATAGTTGCTGTTGTAAATCGCCTCTTGATACACTGACCCTGGGCTGGCAGCATTAGCGGTCGCTGGCTGATGGGCTCGATAAATCAAGTATCCACCCAGGCTGCCGAGCACGACAACGAGAGCAGCAGCGCTCCAGAAAAGAATCTTGTTGCGGCGGGCGCGGCGCTGGGCAAGGTAGCGTTGCTGGCGTTCGGCCTGGCGGCGCTCATACTTAATGGCGTCCTTGCTTTTGGCCTTGCTGGTAGCCGATATTATCGGCTTCGTGGAAGCACTGCTCGCCGACGCCGGCCTGGCATTCGCCGAGGCAGACGAGGCGGGCTTTGTGGAAGCATTGGCCGCCGGCGTTTGCCTGGCGGTTGCTGTTGTTGCTGATGCCTTCTCCGGGGCGGTTGCGCCGTTTTCTACGGAGCTTTTGACCGGCGTCTTGCCTGTCGCGGAAACCTGCCTGGCAGATCCATTGGCTCCGCTTTTACTCGGCCCAGAAGTTGCGTTGGAAGGGTGACGAGATTTCGATTTGCTCATAATTGCGGTTCCACCTTATTTTTCAAGTGAGCTGGCTGTCTTCTTCTTGAAGAAGCCTTCGTTCATGCTCCCGGAGCGAAAGCCCTGGAGGTCAACGGTAACGTAAATATACCCAATTTTGCGCAGGCCCGCGATCACGGTCTGGCTCATCTCATCCTCGATCAGGCGCGGAAGCTCAGCGCGTTCTACTTCGATACGCGCGATTTTATCATGATGGCGCACGCGCAACTGGTGAAAGCCCAGTTCATGTAACAGCTTCTCCGCCTGATAGATCATACGCAGCGCGGCTACATCTACCTTTGTGCCATACGGGATGCGCGAAGAGAAGCAGGCCATAGCGGGTTTGTTCCAGACGGGCACATCCAGAAACTTCGCGATGGCGCGGATCTCGCTCTTGCTCAGCCCGGCCTCCTTGAGCGGAGCGCGTACCTGGAATTCGCGCGCGGCCCGCTGACCGGGCCGGAAATCTCCAAGATCATCGATATTCAGACCATAAGCGATATGGTGAAGGTTATGCTGCTGCGCCAGTGGCTTTAGCTGCGTAAAAAGCTCTGTTTTGCAGAAATAGCAACGATTGAGATCGTTGGCAACATACCGTTCATCTTCCAATTCGTGGGTCTGCAAGGTCAGGACAGGAATCCCCATGCGCGCGGCCACATCAAGGGCTTCCGCGGTCTCTTCGCTGGCATACGCCGGTGAGGAAGCAAGCGCACCCATAGCTCGCTCACCAAGAACATCGTGAGCGACTTTGAGCAAGAGAGCGCTATCTACTCCACCTGAATAGGCCACCAGCACCGATTCCATATCGCGCAGGATAGCCTGCAAGCGTTCGTATTTCCCTCGCGTTTCGCCCTCCAGGGCAACAGTCTGGCCCGTCTCTTCAAGCTCTTGACGAGCAGGATCAGGCATGATGGAGATTTCTCCGGTTTCCAGTTTTTACACTATATAATAGCAACGATCAGCACAATGTCGTGGTCAGTTCCCCAGACTCAGGCGTTATTATAACATCGATCATAAAATCAGAGAAGGGATAGGTCTTTCAGATAGCTTTTCTCAGCGGAAAGGGATAGAACCATGCACAATCCATCACAGACGGGCGCGATCATTCTTGCCGGAGGCACATCTAGCCGCATGGGAGCGCAGCGCAATAAACTGCTTCTGCCCCTGAACAACCGGCCCGTTCTGGCGCATGTGATCGAGGCGGCGCTTGGCTCGCAGGCACGCCCAATCGTACTGGTGCTGGGCCACCAGGCCGCAGAAGTCAAAGCGCACATTCAGCAAGACTTGCAAGAGGACACGCTGGAAATCGTCGAGAATCCCGCCTACGCGCAGGGGCAGAGCACCTCGATGCAAGCCGGCCTGCGCGCACTGCTCTCAGAGGATCACCGGCAAAATCTAGCGAACGTGATCTTTCTCCTGGGGGATCAGCCAATGATTACCCCTGCAATGATCGACGAATTGATCACGCTACGAGAGCAGAGCGGCAAGCTCATCGCTCTGCCGCTCTATCACGGTCAGCGCGGCAACCCGGTCGTCTTCTCTCTGGAACTGGCCCCGGAACTGCTGCAAGTGCGCGGCGATGAAGGCGGGCGCAGTGTGCTCAAACGCCACCCGGATGAGATCGCGACGTTAGAGATGGGCAACGAGACAGCGAATTTTGATGTAGACACCTGGGAAGCTTATCAGGAAGTGCAGGCCGCCTGGCAGCTAAAAATGCTAGAATAGACGATATTTTGCTTCCAGTGAAGAACAAAGAGGAGACTGGAGAAACATGATGGACGCGGACGAGCAGCGCAAGCAAGAACAGGCCCGCTTCTGGCTGAACTACAGCCACGAGCTAGCGGGAGCGATTCGCTATCACGAGGCGCTGGCGGCGATTGAGCGCGCGCTGGCGCTGGG
>DATGKW010000238.1:0-18040 GCA_035294465.1 Ktedonobacteraceae bacterium
GCTGAGGGCGCAGTCGAGTTTCTCATCGAAGGTATGCAGTGGCTGGGGATGGATATCGATGAAGGCCCCGGCGTGGGTGGTCCCTATGGCCCATATTATCAGACCAGCCGTAGAGCACTCTATCAGCAGTACGCCCACCAGCTTCTTGCGTCAGGACACGCCTATCGCTGCTACTGTACGCCCGAACGCCTGGACGCCATGCGCAAGGAGCAGCAGGCCCGGAACCTGCCACCGCGCTATGATCACCACTGCCGCTTTCTCAGTGGAGAACAGCGTGCGGCCAACGAGGCTGCGGGTTTGAAATGGACTGTGCGCTTTGCTATGCCTCTAGAGGGCGAGACGGTTGTGCATGACGAGTTGCGGGGAGATATTGTCTTCAAAAATGCCAATATGGAGGATGCAATTCTGCTCAAGTCGAATGGTCTGCCTACCTATCACCTGGCGCATATCGTGGATGACCATCTTATGGGAGTTACGCACCTGATCCGCGCCGAGGAGTGGATCTCTAGCGCGCCGCTGCATATGCAGATCTGGCGGGCGCTGGACTGGGAGGTTCCGCTGATCTATCACGTGCCAGACATCCTGGGCAAAGACAGGCGCAAACTCAGTAAGCGTCATGGAGCGGCTTCCTGGAAGGAATTGCAGCAGCAGGGCTTTTTGCCCGAAGCGGTCATCAACTTCCTGGCGCTGAACGGCTGGTCCTACGACGATAAGACCGAATTCTTTACACGCGAGGAATTGATCAAAAGCTTTTCGCTAGAGCGCATCAGCGTTTCAGGCGCAATCTATGACTCGGACAAGCTCTCCTGGATGAATGGTGTCTATATTCGTAAGCTCTCGCTTGAGGAGATGACACAGCGCACGCTGCCCTATATGGAGCGGCCTGAGTCTGAGGGAGGGCTGCCGGATTCGATTTCACGCCCACTCGATCCTGCCTACACACAGCAGGTTTTGAGTCTGGAGCAAGAACGTCTGCGCACGCTGGGCGAAGCCGCGCAGGCCGTCTCGTACTTCTACACCGAAGACTGGGAGTATGAGATCCCGCTGATCCAGAAAGGCATGGACGCGGAGGGCACGAAAGACGCCCTGTTACGAACGCGCGATTTGCTGAGCGATCTCGATCCCTGGGAGCACTCTCTATTGGAGGAGCGACTGCGCGCCCTGATGGCAGAATTGGGCCTCAAGCCACAACAGTTCCTCGGAACTATTAGAGTCGCGGTAAGCGGGCGTAAGGCCATGCCGCCACTCTTTCTGTCAATAGAGGTGCTGGGCCGCGAGCGCACCCTGGCCCGTATCGAGCGCGCACTGACCGGCCTGGGATAATCTTCTTGAGAATCGATCATGCAAAAGATAGATGAGCGTGGCGCGTGACTTGCTTACCTGCTACGCTCATCCACTTGTTCTGAGGTGAGCCAGCAGAGGACGAAACCAGAGACCGTGCTGGCTTTTGTCAGCCGGCTTGCCAAAAAACACAACTTGAGTCATAGTATGGATATATACCTATCTCATTCTCATAGTTAGAAGCAGGCCCTTTGGCACGAGGCAGATTCGCCATGGCACAACGAGACTATATTCTGCGCATGTTTGAAGAGATGAGCCGCGTTCTGGCCCAGGTCATCTATCACCGGCAGATCAAAGACTACCAGGCCGCGCACGATCTGATTGACGAACAACTCAAGCAAACCTTCGGGGTGAGCCTGAGTTTTATCAATTCGCTCTCAGATGAGACGTTGCTGGCAATGTTGACGACGATGGGTACGCTCAACGTCGATAAGTGCTGGCTGGTTGCCATCTTGCTTAAAGCCAGCGGAGAAATCTACGAAGACGAGCAGGACGAGAATAACAGTTATTATAACTATCTCAGAGCCTGCAATCTTCTCCTGGAAACCCTCTACGAGCAGCATCAGACAAAAAGCATTGAACCAATCGCAGAAATAGAAGATTTGCTGGGCAAACTAGAGGATTACGAGCTACCGTTGAGAACACGCCAGCTGCTTTTCTGGTATTTCGAGCACACCGGCAGGTATGGTAAAGCGCAAGAGATGCTCTTCGATATTCTTGAAGCTGAAGAAGGCAACGAGATAGAAAATATCGAAGAGGTTGAAGAGATGCTCGAAAGAGGTGAGGCATTCTACGCGCGCCTGCTGGGTAAAAGTGACGCAGAGCTCAAGACTATCGGGTTCTCTCGTGCCGAAATCAATGAAGGTTTGGCACAACTTCACAAACTTCACGTCTGAACAATCTTTCCAGGTCAGCGCTGCAAAATTTTTCCCATCTGCCCCTTGCGTTTCCCTGGCTTGCTAAGGGGGCCATCTTTCTTTATACTTATTTAACAACGGTTTAAACTCTCTTTAACAAAACGTATCCAGGAAAGTCAGCCTTATTCATGACTGCTATACAAAGTGAAGTGAAAGATGTTTTTTTGCCCCGGAGGGGAGCAGACGTGTCGAGTCTTAAATCGTCTCAGGTAGCCCGTTCCACCGTTACCACAACCTGGCGCTGGCTCTGGCCAGATGTCCTGATGCGCATTTTACCATTGACGGCAATACCCTTTCTGTATGTCGCGCTTCTGCATTTGCCATTTTCTTTCCTGGGCCTTACTCTGGATAACTGGCCGCTCCAACTCGGCCTCGGCCTGCTGATCGGTACTGGCATGGCAGCTTTTGCCACGGCTTACCGCATTTTGATCGTCGGGCCATGGTTTCGCTGGCCCACGCTCGGCGATCACATCCTGCAAGGCTTCTTCTACCTGTGTGTCAATGGCCCGGTAGAGGAGTTCTTCTTTCGCGGCTTCCTGCTCAGCGCGGTCGCGCAGTGGACCGGCTGGATTGGCTGGGGCTGGTTGGTCAGCACGGCTTTATACACTCTCTATCATCGCCTGGGCAAATGGAGCTGGCGCAGCATCGCAGGCGTTGGCCTGGCCGGTATCGTTTTCAGCACGCTCTACGTAATCCAGCCCAGGCCGTGGTCGCTGCTGATGGTCGTGATTGTTCACGGATTTACCACATGGGGATTCCTGAGCCTGGGCGATGAGGTTCTGTATAGAAGATGGAAGAGCAAGCAGCGCTAATCTTCTCGGCTCAGGCTACTCTCTGCTCCGTTGGGTCAGATCATCCTGACCGGGCACGTTCCCCCCATGCGGTCACCATTTTCCATGTCGCCACAAAGTCGGGCTGCCGCATTTCAACGAGCATCTGCTGATAGATCGCTTCGTAGTCATCGGGTATACGCGTCCATTTGCGCAAGAATGGCAACGCGGTCCGAAAAACCCGCGCCGCATCCTCAATGAAAAGCTGCCCTTCAGGAGTGGTGGAGCGATATTCCAGCGTATAGACACGCGTTTGTACCTGCTCAAGTCCGTGCTGACGCAGCAAACGCGGAACTTCGTCTAGCACATTTTTGCCGTCAGGGGCAAAGGCGTAGCCGGCCTGGTAGGCAGCCTGCACATTCAATTGTTGAAGGCGCGTGTGCGCAGGGCTGTTCGTCGTTGAAGTCATCTCTGGTTCTGTGACTCGAACGATTCCGCCGGGGCGCGTCACGCGTTGAAATTCCTCCAGGAGTTTCGGCCAATCCCAGGTCCGTACAAAACTCATGCCAAAACGCATATTCACCAGATCAAAGAAGCCGGCTGGAAATTCGAGCATACGCAGGGCGTCCATGACATGAAATTCCATCCGATTATGCACCTGTTGCTCCTCTGCCCGTGCCCGCGCATAGTTCAGCAGATGCCCACTGACATCTACTCCGATGAGCAAGGAAATGCCGGGGTAAGCCCTGGCCAGCTCGATCAACCAGCCACCGGTTCCACAGCCAACGTCAAGTACCCGCCGAAGCGGCGGGGGGTCGTGCCACTCCGGGAGCACTCCACCCATGCTTCTGGTTAACATCTGGTCTTGCGCAACCAAGCGCTTCAGTTCATCTTCACTGGAACGATCCTGCACAAAATAGGTACTGGGATGCTCGCGCAGGGGATCGATAGGGGTAGACATAGCTCTGTCTCGCTCTCCTTGCTCGTCTGCTCATCTCACAATCGCTCAGCCATCGACTCATGCTGCTCTGATTGATTACACGCAGAAGCTCACCCGTTTCCCTCTACTCTTCGGCCCGCCTGACATTTCCCATGGCGAGACCCAGAAGAGCGCCGGCTACCAAACCGACAATCCCCCCAATAAAAACATTTCCCAGCGCCGCTCCTGCCGCTCCTCCAGCGCCTATCCCCAGGGCAACGCCAGCAGCCAGGCTGCCTCCCAAGCGGCGCCCTATGCTCTGCCTCATCGAGTCTTTTTCGTCCACGGATAAACCTCGCTCTAACTCAAAGATCGATTCCACTATAACATATTTTCCGTGGCTCTTTCTACTTCAGCTTCAGAGCGGCAGGGCCATCCAAAAAGTCACCCTCAACCCTCCGAACAAAGCCTCCACAGCATCACCAGAAAGGCCCGCGAGCGGGCCAGTTTGAGCAAAAAGAACAATGTTCTATTATTCAGGCAGAGCGACGACCGCCAACCTCGATGGAGAAGCAACCCGGATCGAGACGCCCTGCCTACAACATTTACGGAACAGCGCGGCGACCACTGACCGCCCGCAGAAGAGCAATCAGGATACAGGCACCAATGATGGCCACAATAATCGTGCCAATAATGCCTGCCGAACCGCCAAAGCCTAACAGGCTGGCGATCAAACCACCCAGGAAGGCACCAATGAGGCCAACGATGATATCGCCGATAATCCCGAAGCCGTGACCACGCATCAAGGTACCGGCGATAACGCCGGCGATCAGGCCAACAATTAACCAGGCGATAATACCGCCTGGCTGCAAAGCAAGCGCGAGAACCATTTTTCACTACTCCTTCATGTATGTATGCAGAGCCTTATCCTTCTTCATTCCAGACAGCCAGTTCATTCGACCAGCGACTCCGCTCGTTATCTCTCCCCTGAACACGTACAAACACGAAAAAAAGTAGACAAACTCAGATCTCTACCTCTGTACCGATGCCCATCTCTTTTGCACGTTCATACGCAGAGAGGGCCGTGGCCAGATCCTGAATACCGAGGCCGACCGACTTGAAAACGGTAATTTCGTCCGGCGATTGGCGGCCGGGTTGCTCGCCGCTGACGAGCTGGCCCAATTCGAGCCAGGAGTCAGCGCCGGTGATCTTCTTCTGAGCAAGCGCCTGGAGTAAATCGCCTGCCTCTACCAGAGCTGCTTCACGCTGATCTACCACAATCCGCGCACGCGCCAGCGTCTCTGGATCAACCTCGCACATTTCGGGTGTAAAAGCGCCGACCGCGTTGATATGCGCGCCGGGCGCGATGTCTTGTACACGAAAGAGTGGGATGGTTGAGACTGTTGCGCAGGCCACCAGCAAAGCGCCGGACAGGGCTTCGGAGGCCGTCGCAGCGCGCGAGATAGGCGGGCAGGTATCGCCCAGAAGCTGGCGGAGGGTCCGCTGGAGCTGCGTATAGTGCTCATCGCTTCGATTGACCACACGAACCTCGCGCAGGGGGCGCGCGGTATGAATCGCCCAGATCTGTGTTGGGGCCTGGGCTCCAGCGCCAAAGAGGGCCAGCACATCAGCGTCCGGGCGGGCCAGTAATTGCGTAGCCAGACCGGAGACCGCGCCGGTACGCACAGCGGTCAGCCAGCTTCCTTCGATAATAGCCAGCGTCTGGCCGCTCGTGGCATCAAGCAGGAGAACGGTCGCCAGGCTGCGCGGGAGGCCGCGTGTAGCATTATCAGAGACTGAAGTAAGCAGTTTCAGGCCAAAAGCCGGGCGCTCTGGCGTTTGTAAGAGGGAAGGCATGAGCAAAGCCAGACCCTGGTCCGAAAGATCCACGCTCAGGCGCTGAGGCATCTGAACCTGGCCAGCATGCAGAGCGCGAAAAGCGACCTGCATGGCCTTGATCGCGGTTGACATATCCAGACAACGTTGGAGATCGGCGCGAGAAAGGATAAGCGCCATAGACTATCCCTTTCTGCCTTTATCTATCCTTCTACGGTTTACGAAGTCTTCATCATCCTTACGATGCCCACTTTCCACATCTATGGCAGCAAGATCGCCCGAACTTATCCAGTTGCGCACGGTCCTGACATTTACCCTTACATCTTTTGCCATCTCATCTGTTATCAGCCAGTCCTCGTTCTGCGGCATCGAACTTCCTCTGAATATCAAGTCTTTTTGCATTGTACTACGGGCAAGGTGCAGAGTCAATTCATCCGTCCTCTCAAGGGCGCTCAGGGTTAATAGAGACTCATCCACGTGGGATCACCGAAGAAAGTTCTACCAGTCAAGCTAGCTTTGTTGACCTGGATAACATTCCAGTGTATCATCCTAACGATGATACGGCATCTATCTTTAGCGAGAAGCGGATTGGAAAGCACAAGCGCCTCTATCGCACGAAAGATGGACGCATCATTTGTGCAGATGTCAACGGCGCGTATACTATTATCCGATGCCTTCTCGAAGGTAAAGGGATAGCGGGCTATGTAGTTCACCCCTTACGGTTAGTGCTAACCGTATAAATTCAACGAAAGCAGGCGGCAAATAGACCGTTTTGTTTTCCGAACTACGCCGTCTATATTAAACATATACATATATAGTTAGTTTTACCAGGAGGTTCCATCTTTTGAGAATTCTTGTTACCGGCGGAGCCGGCTTCATTGGCTCCAACCTTTGCGCCCGTTTGTTAGAAGAAGGCCATCAGGTTCTCTGCGTAGATAATCTGATTACTGGTTCGGAGAAAAACATTGCTGCATTCCGCAATCATCCGCATTTCACCTTCTTGCAGCATGACGTTACGCAGCCGTTTAGCTCCGATGCCGAGGTTATCTTTCACCTTGCCAGCCCGGCCAGTCCGGTAGGGTATATGGAGAATCCAATCAAGACCATCCTGGTGAACAGCCAGGGAACGTATCAGATGCTGGAGCAAGCACGCAAGAATAAAGCGATGTTTCTGTATTCCTCAACGTCCGAAGCGTATGGTGATCCACTGGAACATCCGCAGCGCGAAGAATACTGGGGCCATGTTAACCCAATCGGGCCGCGCGCGTGCTATGATGAGAGCAAACGCCTGGGTGAAACGCTAACCATGGAATACTACCGCCAGTTTCAGTTAAACGCGCGGATCGTGCGTATCTTCAATACCTATGGTCCTAACAGCCAGATGGATGATGGACGCATGATTCCAAACTTTATCACGCAGGCATTGAAAAACGAGCCATTGACTATCTATGGCAATGGCAGCAAGACGCGCAGCATTTGTTATATCAGCGACCTAGTTGAGGGACTTATGCGAGCCATGTTCCGGCCGCATACAGCCGGGGAAGTCTTCAATCTAGGCAATACTGCCGAGCATACTGTGCTAGAATTTGCCCAAACCATCATCAAGCTATGCAACGCCTCATCCAGCATTGTCTTCGAGTCGAGCCGCATCGATGATCCTGAACGACGACGCCCTGATATCACCAAGGCTCGTACAGTGCTTGAGTGGGAACCTCGCGTCTCCAAAGAAGAGGGGTTGCAGTACACCATTGAGTGGTTCCGCAGCCAGATTCCTAATTTAAGCCCGATTCCATAACCCAGGTCGGGTCGAATACGTACAATTATAGAGAGTGTGTGTCTGGAAGCGTAGGAAGAATCGGATAGTTTCTATGAGTAGAGCTGGTGAGAGCAGATTACAGGCGAACCGCCCTGTTTTATGGCTGCGCACACCCTATCAAAGCGCACGGAGATCTATCGCTGCGCCAACGCTCATGGGAGTGATAGCTACGGTGCTGGCGGCGGCTCTTTTGCTGATTCCCCCGCTGCCCTGGAATATTCGTCTTCCGTTCTACCTGCTTCTCCTGATCTGGACTATTCTGCGCCCACGAACCGCGCTCTACCTGATGGCCTTCGCCGTTCCCTGGGGCTCGCTCGATTATATTAGCGCTCACGGCCTGCGCCTGGATAGCGCTGATATTCTCGTGGGCTTCCTGGCGGTTGGCTGGCTCATGAGCTGGACCTTGCCCGCGTATATGGGCGGAGGCCGCGACCGCGAAGAGGGGAAAGTTCCGGCTTATCTGTTCGTGGCAACCTTGCTACTGATCGGGGTCATGGTGCTTTCTATGACCGTCGCGATTAGCAAAACCGATAGCTTGAAAGAGATTGCTAAGTGGCTGGAATTCATCGTGTTGCTTCTCTTGGGCGCGCAATATCTGCGCACGCGCCGCCAGATCTGGACCTTAGTGGCCTTCATCGTTGCGGCAGCGATTACGCAGGCGCTCTTTGGATATACCCAGGCAATCTTTAATCTGGGGCCTGCCTCCTTCATCCGCAGCTTTAATCTGCGCGTTTATGGGACGTTTGATCAGCCTAATCCGTATGCCGGGTACCTGAATATGTCCCTGACTATCACCCTGTCTTTGTTGCTGCTAGGGCGCGACTGGCCAACGCGCCTGCTTGCTGGCATAGCCAGTTGCCTGATTGGGGGCGCATTCTACCTCACGCAATCGCGCGGCGCTCAGGTCGCTTTAATCGCGGCGCTGCTTTTTCTTATCCTGGTAGGCATGCCGCGCATTCGCGTCTGGATGCGCCTCATTATCGTCGGGCTGTTTATTCTGGTCGAGGGGATAGTGGCCGGAATTATCCCGCTGTATCTCTTTAACCAGGTCAACCAGTTTCTCGGCCTGACCGGGATATCGCTGCTCGACCCAACTCCGGCAGATTATTCCACCGCCGAGCGCCTGGCTCACTGGATTGCCGGCATTAATATGTATTTGAGCCACCCCGTTCTGGGAGTAGGCATTGGCAACTACCCGGACGCTTACTCAAACTACTATGTCACCATTTTTGTGAATTCGCTTGGACAGGCGCATAACTATTATATCAATATCGCCGCAGAAACCGGAACTATTGGCCTGGTCATCTACCTGTTCTTCGTCGGTTCCATGCTGGTTGCCGGTTGCAACGCAGTACGTCAGGTCTGCAAACGGCGCGAACAGGCTATGCAGCAGGTGCCACGCACCAGAGAGCCTATTCAGGCTCCTCTGAGCAGGCAAGAACGGCTGGATCTCCTGCTGCACCCTCGCAGATTTCTCCAGCATTATCGAGGCCACGAGATCTTCGAGACGCTGGGCAGACTGACTAACGACCGGGCGCTGGCCATCGGCCTGACAGCATCATTGATTACTATTTGCGTCCATAACCTGGTAGATGACTTATATGATCACAGCCTGACAAATCTCATGGCTCTGCTCCTGATTGCGCTGATTCGACTGGGTAGAGTTACGTCAAATACTCCATTAGCGGGCGATCTGGAAACACCCACGCCTGCTCCCGACGAAGCAGTCGCGCCAAACGTGTCCAGGTAGCTGTCAGGTACAACTGGTATCTGGCGGCAAAGGTGTTATCATACAAGGTGTATCATACAAGGGAGGTGACATTGCAAAACCCCGGCAACATGCCTTTTGACGATTCATTGCTTCCCCCCGCTGTTCCACATCGGGAAACAAAAGACATTGCAGTATCGGCAGCCCAAGCACAGGCCACGGGTGAGCCGGAGATTACCAGAGCGCAGCTCTCACTAGGTAAACGCTTGCTAAACTGGCGTACCCTGGTGCCGCTGGTAATCGTTCTTGGCCTGTTAGCCTATAGCGCGCAAAAGTTACAGATTAATCCAGGGCAAACCTGGGCAGCCATGCGCAGCGCAAACGTGGCCTTGCTTCTGGCAGCCCTCCTCATCTATTATTGCTCGTTCGCCGTCCGTACCCTGCGCTGGCGTATGCTGCTTGAGAACGTCGGCTATACGAAAACGAGCCAGACTCCTCTGCCTTCGTTTGGCCGGTTGCTGGAGATCCTGTATATCTCCTGGTTTGCCAACGCCATTGTGCCCGCCAAGCTGGGCGACCTGTACCGCGCCTATCTGCTTCATCAGGAGGCAGGCGTCTCGGCCACACGCACCTTCGGCACGGTACTGGCCGAACGTCTGCTCGATCTGAGCGTGCTGCTTGTGCTCTTTTTTCTGGCGATCATTATTAGTCTGCGCGAGACGCTGCCCTCTTTCCTGCGCACGGGTCTGTATGTGACCCTGGCAATCGTCGTGCTGGGCATAATTGTTCTCGTGCTCTTACGCAGCTTTTACGCCCAATTCAGGCGATTAGTTCCACAACGCCTCCAGGGCTATTACGATCATCTTCATCACGGAACGCTCGGCTCTTTTAAACGCTTGCCGCTGCTGGTCCCCTTAACCGTTGTCGTTTGGCTCTGCGAAGCGGGACGTTTTTTCTGTGTAGCGCTCTCGCTCAATCTCATTGGCGGGGGTCTGCTGCAAGTCGGAGCTGCGTCTCTGTTTATCGCCCTGGGAGAGGCATTACTAACGGCTGTGCCGCTCACCGGCGGGGGAATCGGGCTGGTCGAGGGCGGAATGATTGTAATGATTACGCTCTTCACCCCGGCCCATAATCTGGCCGCGGCTGCTGTGCTGCTGGATCGCACCATCAGTCTGCTTACCGTCATGGTTTTTGGCCTGATCGTCTTCTTGATCGCTTCAGGCCGTCAGGCAACACGCTGGCAGGCAAAAGCTTGACAGCCCGCGCCGCCTGAATTATAATCTCTCAACAGGTCCACGAGGGACGGACGATTCACAATATGCAGAAACGACACAGACTGCTTGAGACGGTGCTCCTCAAACTGGACTTGAGGGGGGGTGACTCCTGGTGACGCAAGTTAAAATCGGTGAAAATGAGACATTTGAGACAGCACTGAGGCGCTTTAGCCGCAAGATCCAACAAGAGGGAATCCTGGCGGAGGCCCGCCGGCGCGAGCATTACGAAAAGCCGAGCGTGAAACGCAAACGCAAAGAAGCTGCCAAGCGGCGCAAGATGGCGCGGAAAAGCTAAGACAGGTGGTTTTTCAGGCTCGCCTCTACCACTCGCTACGTTCGAGCATGAACGACGGTAGGGTTGCGGGCCTTTTTGTGTTGTTCACGTTTTTGAGGCAAAGAGATGGACGAGTCAGGGCCAGAAGAGGAAAAACCCATCATTGATATCTCCGTCAATACGGACAACGATGAAGATAATGCAGCAGCAGAAACTCTGCTGGCTGCGCTCGATATCGAGCACGTCGTTCAACGAACCTTGCAAACTGTACAGGTAAAGCAGGCGGTCATGCTGACACTGGTCATCAGCGGCGATACAGAGATTCAGGCGTTAAATCGACAATACCGCCAGCAGGATAAGCCCACGGATGTACTCTCCTTCCCGCTGCTGGATCAGCCGCTGGTCAAAGCACCGCCGGAATGGCTATGGCCGGTTCCCCAGGAGCAAGGGAGTGCAGAAAAACAAGCCGGGTCCGAGCAGGAAGTTGAAAAGCCATTATTTGTCACCCCAGACGAGCTGGGCACAAATCTGGGGGATATTATGATCTCCTGGCCAACTGTGCAGCGTCAGGCGAGCGAGGCCGGCCACACCGTCGCTTACGAATTGCTCTTTCTTCTCTGTCACGGCATTCTGCACCTGGTAGGCTACGATGATCAAACAGAGGCCGGGTACAGAGAAATGCTGCGTCTGCAACAGGAGATCCTGGCCGCAATCCCCCAGAAGGGCTGAGCTATGGAAAAACTACCGCTGCCCAAGAAACAATCGCGAGGCGAATTTGCTAAATTTATTGCCGGCTTTGGGCACGCTTTTCGCGGCCTCTGGTACGCGCTCCGTACCCAGCGCAACATGCCCGTACACCTGGGAGCAGCAATCCTTGTAACTGCCGCAGGCATTCTCCTGCATATCTCTGCGGTCGAGTTCGCCATGCTTTATGTGGCGATTGCCGGTGTTTTTATCGCCGAGATGTTTAACACCGTCTTTGAGCTGTGCGTGGATATCGCGCAGCCGGAGTACCACCCCTTAGCGCGCATCGCCAAAGACGTAGCAGCAGGAGCGGTATTGCTGAGCGCGATAGTAGCGGTTGTGATCGGGCTCTTTGTGCTTGGGCCGCACGTGTGGGAGCTGGTCAGGAGATAGGCAAGCTCCCCCCATCAGCACCCACTTACTTGACACGCTCGATGTATTGTCCCGTGCGCGTATCTATGCGTATACGGTCGCCGGGATTGACAAACAGGGGCACGTTGACGACCGCTCCGGTCTCCAGGGTTGCGGGCTTGGTCACGTTGGTAGCCGTATCGCCGCGCACACCCGGCTCGGCGCTTTCGACGGTCAATTCCAGGAAAGTAGGAAACTCGACCGCGATAATATTTTCGCCGTCAACCAGCATTTCAACCACGTCCCCCTCTTTGAGGAACTTCACGCCTTCTCCTAGCAGATCTTTGGGAACCGGCTGCTGATCAAAGGTTTCAGTATTCATAAAAATGTAGCTGCCGTCACTATCGACATACAGGAACTGCCAGTTCTGGTGCTCGACGCGCACAGCCTCAATTTCTTCGCCAGCGCGGAAACGCTGCTCTATAACGCGACCAGTCTTCACATTTTTCAAGCGCACCTGCACAAACGCGCGCCAGTTCCCAGGGTTTCTATGGTGAAATTCGGTGACGGTATACAGATCGTTGTTGTAACGGATAACCATGCCGTTATAGAAATCGGCAGTTGTTGTCGCCCCCAATGGAGTGTTCCACCTTTCTTCTACATTGTCATATGCAATTCACTGGCTCCTTCTAGCCAGTTCCGCTCACGGATACATTCCAATTCTCTATTATAGAGAGTCTGCTTTGAGAGAGCAAACCATTCAGGCCAGCAAAGCCAGAACCTTGTCGGTGTAGTCACGAAATCTCGCCAGGCGGCGCTTTTTCAGGTTTTCGCGCAGAACCCAGTTGATGTCTGGATCATTCCAGGTAGCAATTTCGCACATGAGTGCGAAACCATCGTCGGGGCTGGCGGCCGTGACAACGCTCAGTGTATAGCCCAGAGCCTGGCGCAAGACACGCGCATCTGTCCGCTTGCGCTCGGCAGCGGGCAAAGCATGCAGATATTCGAGCGCGACTCGCTGGATCATCAACGCAGAAGTAATAAACTGAGCGGACGTGAGCAGAGCCGTTTCGGAGACCGCTGCCAGACAGGCTCGTAGCTGCAAGCAATCGCCCTGCTCAAGCAGATCCATGAGCATCAGCAGTGTTTCGTCTGGAGCTGCAATCAGAAGCTTTTGCAGAGCGAGAGTCACCGCCTCGCGCACCCGCCAGGCTGCGCTGCGGGCGTAGCGGGCTAACTGGGTGAAGACGTCCCTGCGCCACTCAGGCAGAACAGACGCGCAGGCGCCGAAGCCCAGTATGCCGCACATTAACACAAATTCGCCCGGAGTATTGGTCATCACCCGTTCTTCATCACGCACCAGGTGATGGAGCAACGCACGCACCTCCCCGGCAAAATCGGGAACCAGAAAAGTAAGGTGGTGGCTAAAATCTTGAGCCAGCTCAAGATTGGCCCGCACACCCGGTAAGCGGCTCTGCTCGCGCAAATAAAATTCTAGAAAGCCCGGTTGATTGTTTAACGCTCTTTCTATAAGAGGTTGCAGGGTATCTTCCATAGATGTCTGCCCATCTTCCTTACCTATTTGTTCAGTATTTTTTTTGTGCCGCAACCATCACCTATTTTACCATATGAATCGCAGTTCTTCTTCTTCCTGGCGGGAAATTCCCAGGGAGAAGCCTGTCTCTTTGAACTGCTGTTCAGCTTGACATTTTTTGAGACACCATGTTATAGTATAACCATCCGATAAGGATATTCCAGGGAAGAAAGAGACCCTGGCAGTAACCAGGCGAGAGGACTCGCATTGGGATCAGAAAGGAGTTTTCTATGAAACCAATGAAGAAACCGATACGCCTACTAGGAGTAGTATTTCAAATTGACAGGTAGTGCCCGTGAAGACGGGCTAGCGGAGCCTCTGGCCTCCTGGCCAGTACCTGGAATGGCCAAGACTATCGACAGTATACCTGCATGGTCAGTTTTTACCGATAGACTGTATCGCGGGTTGGCGGGGGGAAAGCAGAGGAACCTGGGGGCAAAAATCTCTGCCCCACTTTTCTGACTGTAAATCTCGGTTGAACGTGACACGGGAGTTGTGCAGCAAAAGAAAGAAAAACAGAAAGAGCCGGGTTGAGTTTCCTCCCCGGCTCTTCTCTTTTGCTTGCTTCTCGGCGCTCTATAGCAGATATTTCATAGGATGGAACGCGGCGCGCGCACGGGATATCGCTCCATCCCGTAGATTTCACCTCACTCCTCGCTCAGCGAGAGAATCGCCATAAATGCTTCCTGCGGGATCTCTACACTTCCCACCATTTTCATGCGCTTCTTGCCCTCTTTCTGCTTCTCCAGCAGCTTGCGTTTCCGCGTGACATCGCCGCCATAGCACTTGGCCAGCACGTCTTTGCGCATGGCTTTGACGGTCTCGCGAGCAATGACGCGCGACCCGATGGCAGCCTGGATGGGCACTTCAAAAAGCTGGCGTGGGATCAACCTGCGCAGTTTCTCGGTTAAACTCCGGCCCTGCACGTACGCTTTCTCGCGATGCAAAATCAGCGATAGGGCATCCACAGGCACACCATTCACCAGAATATCCAGCTTGACCAGATCGGCCTCCGCATAGCCGCCGTAAGTGTAGTCCAGCGAGGCATAACCCTGCGTACGCGATTTGAGCTGATCGTAGAAGTCCGTAATCAACTCGGCCAGCGGGATGCTATACGTCAATAGCACGCGCTCGGCCTCGATATACTTCATCTCTTTAAAGCTCCCACGCCGCGTTGTCACCAGATCCATAATTGTGCCGATGTAGCGCGAGGGAGTGAAGATGGAGATGTCCATGACTGGCTCCTCAATCTTTTCGATTACGCCGGCATCGGGCATCTTTGAGGGATTATCGATTTTCAGCACTTCGCCGTTATCCCTGGTGACAAGATACTCGACGCTGGGAGCTGTCGCCAGGATATCCAGGTTATATTCACGCTCAAGGCGCTCCTGGACAATCTCCATGTGGAGCAGGCCCAGGAAGCCACAGCGAAAACCAAAGCCCAGCGCGTTAGAGGTCTCAGGTTCATAGAAAAGTGCGGCATCGTTGAGCTTCAGACGGTCGAGGGCATCGCGCAGCAGGGGATAATCATTGCCTTCAACCGGATAGATACCGGCGAAGACCATTGGCTTGGCCGGTTGATAGCCCGGCAGTGGCTCAATGTTTCCCAGCGCGTCGGGGATAGTTATGGTATCCCCGACGCGGCAGTCCTTGACGTTTTTAAAGCCGGTAGCGATATAGCCCACCTCGCCGGTGGTTAACATGCCGGCTGAGACCAGGCGCGGATGGAAGAAGCCGGCCTCCAGGATCTCAGTTGTACTCTCGGTCGCCATCATGACAATTTTTTCATTCTCACGCAGTTCTCCATCCACCATGCGCACATAGGCGATCACGCCCTTGTACGAATCGTAATGCGAATCGAAGACCAGCGCGCGCGGCGGCTGATCAACCTGGCCTTTCGGCGGGGGAATACGTTTCACAACGGCTTCCAGAATGTCCCGCGTCCCGATGCCCTCTTTGGCCGAAGCCAGAATACACTCTTCGCGAGGCAACCCGATTACGTCCTCGACCTCCTGCATCACATGATCGGGGTCAGCGCTGGGCAGATCGATCTTGTTGATAATGGGAATAATCGTTAAATCGGCCTCGACCGCCAGGTAGAGATTCGCCAGCGTCTGGGCCTCGACTCCCTGAGTAGCATCGATGACCAGCAAAGCACCTTCGCACGCGGCCAGGCTGCGGGAAACCTCGTAGGTAAAATCGACATGACCGGGTGTATCAATCAGATTGAGTTCGTACTGCTCGCCGTCAAGGGCATCATAGACCATGCGTACCGCCTGGGCCTTGATGGTAATGCCCTTTTCACGTTCGAGATCCATCTGGTCGAGCGTCTGCTCCATCAGTTCACGCGGGGAGACCGTGCCGGTAAATTCCAGCAAACGGTCGGCCAATGTGGACTTGCCATGATCGATATGCGCAATAATACAAAAATTACGAATATGTGCTTGATCTGTCATTCAATGATTCCTCCGCACAGCACCTCGTCACCATCCTCGCCACCATAGAAAACGGCGGCCTGCCCCGGCGTGATAGCTCGCTGTGGCTGCGCGAATGCAACCTGGACATGCTCATCGTCCAGCGGCGTCACCAGGGCCTCTCTCTCTGGTGCCTTGTAGCGAATGCGTACCAGCGCGGCAAACGGCTCCGCAGGCACTTCGCCGCTGAGATAATGCATCCTGCCAACGGTGCAGGTTGTCTGCAAAAGAGCCTCCGCCGGACCAACAATCAGCGCGTTTTGCTCGGCATCGATCCTTAAGACATGCAGTGGTTCGGGCGAGGTCAGACCCAGGCCCTTGCGCTGCCCGATGGTATAATAGGCCAGGCCGCGATGCCGTCCCAACACCTTGCCCTGCCGGTCATAGATTGGCCCTGGTCGCGGGATCGAGATGAGAGACCCGCCGCTGCTCGCCGTGCCCGCAGTCACGGGCGCGCGCTCCTGCGCCAGCATAGCAGCGTAACGATCAATGAAGCCGCGATAATCGTTCTGAGCCACAAAGCAGATCTCCTGGCTCTCCGGCTTGCTCGCCACGCTCAAACCGCGTTCCGCAGCCATCGCACGCACCTGCGGCTTGGTATACTCGCCCAGGGGAAAGCAGGCATGCGCCAGTTGCTGCTGGTTGAGCACATGTAGCACATAAGACTGGTCCTTCTCTGGATCAAGTCCACGGCGCAGTCGCCGCTTGCCGGTCAGCGGATGATCATCCACGCGAACATAGTGGCCGGTCGCCAGGTAATCGGCATTAAGCGCGAGAGCACGGTTGAGCAGAACAGTAAAACGAATATGGCGATTACAGGTCAGGCATGGGTTGGGTGTGCGGCCCGCGACGTATTCTTGATAGAACAGATCAACCACGCTCTCCTTAAATTCCTCCTCCACGTTCACCAGGTAAAAGGGAATATCAAGCTTACGGGCGACGCGCCGCGCGTCGTCCACCGCTTCCAGGGAGCAGCACTTATTCTGAACCACGCGCTCCAATCCGTCATCCTCAAACGTGCCAGGCTCGGACCACAGGCGCAGCATCATGCCAATGACCTCGTGTCCCTGCTCTTTCAAGAGTGCAGCGGCGACCGAACTATCTACGCCGCCGCTCATTGCGACGACTATTCTCGCCATGTCTTTTCCTCTTCTCGCTCTAACCAGATGAATAGAGCATGGATGTCCACATAGAAAAAAGGACCAGCCCGCAAGCTAGTCTCTTGATCTGGATAACGTAGCTGTTGTTGAATCGACACAATGATCTGATTTGCCGTTTAGCAGTATAGCAAAGGGGAGAGAAAAAGGCAAGAGCGTGAGCACAGCGAATCTCCCATACCCTCGACGAGCGTTTGTCTTTCGTGTATAATGTTCCCCATTGAAGCAGATGCTCGCATTTATGAAAAGATTCAGCATGAGCAAAGAGGCGAGACAAGCCAGATATCATAAGCGTTTCATCCATAGAGGGACCGCCTCGATTTTAGAACCGCAGCAGACCCCCAGGGCTGCCGGGTAGGGAGTGTGTAATTATGCCAAAGAAGACCGCGTATTCGCGCAGCGGGGCACAGCGAAATAAGGCCAGGCAGAAGAGTTTTGAGCTGGTGCGCCCTGGCTCGAACGAAAAAAGTGCGCTCGCAACAGTAGAAAGCAGAAAGAAGGCGGAGGTAGCTGAGGCAGAGGTTGAAGAGAAGCAGGAAGTGGAAGTAGAGGAAGCTGAAGAGGTAGAAGCAGCCGGATCGAAAGAGGAAGCTGAAAAGAAGCAGGAGCCAGAAGAGAAGAGTGAGAAGCGAGCGAATGCGAAGGTGATTGTTTCAGAGACTCCTGCCGCTACCAGCGCAACCCCTAAGAGCGCCGCGGCTCGCCTGGCCGCGCGCCGGCAGGCAGCTCAGAAGGCTCAGCAGCGCTCGACGACCAATCTGATTCTTGCTGAGAATTATGCCTATGTGCGTAAGGATCTGGTGTTTATTCTGATTCTGGCAGTTATCATGTTTTCCGCCATTATCGCGCTGCACTTTATCGTCGG
>DATGKW010000239.1:0-15023 GCA_035294465.1 Ktedonobacteraceae bacterium
CAGGCTGTTCATCAGTATTCACAAGCATGCTCCCTTACGTTGGAATCGTTCAGTATGCTCACACCTCGCAACAGTATACCTCATGAACATTGGGAAAACAGACAAAATAGAAAATACAGCGACAGTGCTCTCTCTGATACAATAGAGCAAAGAGAATCACCCCAACCACACACAACGGGAAGAGGAGAAGTAATTCGTATGCCCTATAAATCCATACGCGAAGCCGCCGAAGAGATCCATGCCGGCCTGATTACGCCGGCGGAATTAGTCCTGGAAACGCTTGCACGCATCGATGAACAGGATAGCATGATCCAGGCGTATGTGACGATCATGCGTGAGCAGGCTTTAGAGGAGGCCGAACGCGCGGAACGAGAGATTCGCACCGGACTCTATCGCGGTCTCTTACATGGCATTCCTCTTGCTATTAAAGATATTATCGCCGTTAAGGGTGTGCGTCTGACCGCCGGCTCAAAGGTTCTGGCCAATTTTACTGCCTCTGAGGACGCGACTGTAGTTGAACTGCTGCGCAAAAAGGGAGCAATCATTCTTGGCAAGACCTCCACGTTTGAATTCGCCTATGGTCCCTACTCTCCACCAACATGTAACCCCTGGGACCACACGCGTACCACCGGCGGCTCCAGCGGTGGTTCCGCTGCTGCTGTGGTCGCCGGAATGTGCCTGGGAGCGCTTGGCAGTGATACGGGTGGCTCAATCCGCATTCCGTCTGCGTGCTGCGGCGCCACAGGCCTCAAACCAACCTATGGAGCGGTTAGCTGCTATGGAGTTATTCCTTTAAGCTGGTCGCTCGACCACGTTGGCCCTATAGGGCGCAGCGCTGAAGACTGTGCGCTACTCTTTGACGCGATTGCCGGCTACGATCCGCGCGATCCCAACAGCGTTTCGCGCCCGCCCAGCAAGACGCACAAAACCCTGAGCGCCAGAAGCGCGCCAGGCGAGGCTTCCCTACAGGGTCTTCGCCTCGGCCTGCCCCAGGATGCGTTTATCAATCCTCTAGATCCTGAAGTGCGCCTGGCATGGAAAGGCGCAGTTATGGTACTGAAAGAAGCTGGCGCTCAAGTACACGATGTCGAACTGCCCAGAGCTACGCTAGCTACCTATCGAGGCGTGCAAAAGCCCGAGGCTACGCTGGCACACATAGAAAAGGGCTGGCTAACCGAAAAACTGGACCTCTACGGCGAGCCGGCGCGCACCCGCTTGCTGGAGGGCCAGGAGATCAAAGCCGTCGATTACCTACAGGCTCAGCGCCAGCGCCGCACCTTCTCCAGCTCCCTGCGCACTGCCATGCAGGGCCTGGACGCGCTGGTCTTGCCCACACAACCTATACCGGCCGTTCAGATCGCGCAAATGGGCCAGGAAATCACTATCGATGGAGCGAAAGAGAACGCTACTGAGGCCATGCTACGCCTTACCATGCCTTTCAATCTGGCAGGCCTGCCAGCCATCTCCCTCCCTTGCGGCTTCTCTAGCGGCGGCCTGCCCATCGGCCTGCAACTCGTAGGCAAGCCGTTCGAAGAGGCTATGATCCTGCGCATCGCCCATACCTACCAGCAGATGACCGACTGGCACCATCGAGAGATCAAAGCGAGCTAGAAACGCAATCTCTCCAGATGCTTGCAGATCACTCGTTCCCTACCGAGAAGCCCAGGAGGTTGACGTTCATGATAGAATAAAGCCCGATGGGGCTGTAGCTCAGTGGATAGAGCGTCGGTTTCCTAAACCGTGCGTCGGAGGTTCGAGTCCTCTCAGCCCCACTACAAACGAGGTGAGAAGCTTTCCCTAAAAGTTCTCTCACCTTTTTGTATTTCTTCTTTTCCTGCCCCAACGCGGTCGGGAAGGGGAGAGAGGGGAGAGCAACCCGACCGCATGAAAGAGGGTGTTATGCGAGGATAGATAGAGGGGATGAGAGAGCTATTCAGTTTTAAACATTTGTTCTAACGATAGGTATAATACCACGATAGAATCGCGCTGTCAAGGTTTTTTAGAACGAATTTTCTAAATATATGGAGACGTATGACGAGGGCAGATTGAGTGAGCGCATTATGCTGGCTGCCGAAGCGTATGGCGTTGGCTCCTGCATCGGCTGGTTTAGAGGACAGGGGAGCACAGACGCCAAAAAGCTGCTCGGCATTCCGCAAGAGTGCCTGGTGCGCACGGCCATTTCTCTTGGCTATCCCGATAAAGAGGCTCGACGGGCGCGTCCGAAAAACGCCAATCCACGCAAGCCCCTATCCGAGATCGTGCATTTCGAGCGCTATGCATAGCGGCTGTCCAAATGGTGAAAACCACCAATCCGTTAGATATCCAGATTCGCGTTCTTCGCATGGCTCTCAATAAAGCGCTTGCGGGGAGCAACCTCGTCGCCCATGAGCATAGTAAAGACCTTGTCGGCCTCAACGGCCTCTTCGATGGAAACCTGGAGGATGGTGCGCTTCTCAGGGTCCATGGTGGTTTCCCAGAGGGTTTCGGGGTTCATCTCGCCGAGACCTTTATAGCGGCCAACCTCTGGTTCTTTGCCGTTGTGCGCGGCCTTATACTCTTTGATCAAAGCGTCGCGCTCTTCCTCGGTATAGACGAAGCGTGTTTGCTTGCCAAATTTGACATGATAGAGCGGCGGCTGAGCAATATAGAGATGTCCGTTCTCGATCAATTGCGGCATATGGCGATAGAAGAAGGTCAGCAGAAGCGTGCGAATATGTGCGCCGTCTACATCAGCGTCGCACATGATCACAATGCGGCCATAGCGCAGCTTCGCTATGTTGAAATTCTCATCGATCCCCGCCCCGATAGCAGTAATGATATTCTTGACTTCATTATTCTTGAGGATTGTGTCCAGTCCCACTCGCTCGACGTTGAGAATCTTGCCACGCAAAGGAAGAATTGCCTGGAAATGCCGGTCACGCCCCTGTTTCGCGCTTCCGCCCGCGGAGTCGCCTTCCACGAGGTAGAGTTCGCACCTATCAGCATGTTTCTCCGAACAATCGGCCAGCTTACCGGGGAGTGTAGTATCCAGGACGTTTTTGCGTTGGATCAGGTCGCGAGCCGCGCGGGCTGCTTCGCGCGCTCTGGCGGAGAGCAGACATTTCTCGATGATGGCTTTGGCCTCGCCAGGCGTTTCCTCCAGGTAGCGAGTAAGCATCTCTGATGTTACGGTTTCTACCGCCGGGCGAACTTCGGCGTTGTTTAGTTTGGCTTTGGTCTGGGCTTCAAATTGTGGATTCGGAATCTTGACGCTGACCACGACGGTCAGGCCTTGACGCACATCATCGCCAGTCAGGTTGCTGTCCTTCTCTTTGAGCAGATTCATTTTGCGCGCGTAGTCGTTGAGTGTACGCGTAAGAGCGCTGCGGAAACCGGTGATGTGCATACCGCCATCAACTGTATTGATCCCATTGGCAAAAGAGAATTCGGTTGCATTCCAGCTATCGTTATACTGGACAGCCAGCTCGACCTTGATCCCGTCGATCTCACGAATTGTGCTTACCGGACGTTCCTGAATACGACCGCGATTCTTGTTCAGATAGCGCACAAAGGAGACCAGGCCGCCCTCGAAGTAGAACGTCACTTCGCGATCAGTGCGTTCATCGCGCAAAGAAATGGTCAGACCGCGATTGAGATAGGCCATTTCGCGAAAACGCTGGGCCAGAACATCGAAGTTATAATCGCGTGTCTCCAGAACCTCCAGGTCAGGCAGGAAAGATGTTTTCGTGCCTGTTTCATTCTCCGGTACCTGACCAATCTTCTCCAGAGGAGTCACAGGAACGCCCCGTTCGTAGCACTGGCGATACAGAAAGCCGTCGCGTTTTACCTCTACCTGGCACCACTCGGAGAGCGCGTTGACCACTGAGACGCCCACACCATGCAGGCCACTGCTAATCTGGTAGCCACCGCCGCCGAACTTGCCTCCGGCGTGTAGAATGGTCATCACTACTTCCAGGGTTGAGAGCTCGGGGCGCTGGTGATGCTTCTCCACGGGAATACCACGACCATTATCCTCAATTGTCACGGAGCCATCAGCGTGAATTGTTACCCTGACTGTATCGGCAAAACCCGCCATCACCTCGTCGACACTGTTATCCACAACCTCTTGAATCAACTGGTGCAGGCCGCGCTGGTCTGTTGAACCAATGTACATGCCAGGACGCACGCGTACCGCTTCCAGGCCCTCAAGAATCTGGATATTCTGCTCGCCATAATCTCCATTCGCACTGCTACCTGTTCCCCCTCCATTATTTCCATTCGCTCCACCACCTTGCAGGTTATCGCTATCCACAACTCGATTCAAAAGAGCCTCGCGCTCATCTTGTACCTGTTCTGCCATTAGTGAATCTCTCATTTTCGCCATAGAACCATTTGTCCTTTTACGTCAGTGGCTCTGACTGGCTCCCGCCTGTACAGGTGTAGCAATGGAGCAAACTAGTACACCTTTTCTATCTTCAAAGGTACACGAGGTACCAGGGCGCCGGCGCCAGGGATAAAATGTACATAGAAGACGTACACACTGAAGAATATTCTAAAAGAGTAGCGAAAATCTGGTAAAAGAAACCATCTTTTCGGCTACCCCATTATATCACAACGTGTAGCGGAGCGCTCATCAGAAGCGATTACCGGCCATCGGATTGCCCATTGGAATACCCGGAGCCATACCAGGCACTCCCTGCATGCCCGGCATCCCTGGCATGCTGCCCGGCATCTGTCCACCGCCGGCTACATTACTGGCACAATACGGGCAGAAAGTCCAGCGTAGTTCTAGCAGGCGCTCGCACTTGTAGCAGGGACGTTTGAGTTTCTGGCCACAGGATGGGCAGACCTGGAAATCGGCTTCCACGCGCGCATGACAGTTGTTGCAGGTCTGACGCTCGGTCATCTCAGCCAGCAGTGACTCCTCTTCCAACTGGCGTTCGTATACCTCGGCCATCGTCTGGCGCGGGCGTAAAATCATGTAGATGAAAAGGCCGCACACGAAGAACACAGCCACCAGCGCCGTAGCGAGGATCTGTGTCAGAAAGTCCTGCGTGCGTGAACGCACATCGCGGAAGGTCCAGACAACCAGGCTGATCCAGAAGACGATCAAGAATGTTACAACATATCCAATAACCAGACCTAAAACCTTATTTAAGGTATCTAATATGCTAGCCCCTTCAAATAATATCAAATGACTCGCTAACACTGTCTCTAGCCCCTTTCAGCAATATTCAGGTAGGTTTTTGTGGGAGAAGATGCCCGGCGCCTGTTCCAGCGGAGGCCCTCCTTTTTGTACCCAGCATTCCTTTCGTCCTCTTGTCGCATACGCATTTTTGATCCTGCTTACCGAAACTCTCCCCGAAAGGGATGTGTTGCGAACATGAGACGCCTCTGTCTTATCTAATCCCGCCGCTTGATTTTGAGACACCTGATTTATAAACGATCCGCATTACGAAAAGGCGACAATCTAGGACAAAGAGGTTATTAGGTTTGCCACAAAACTATCTCCCAGGCAACCTTTCCTCACCGTGACTAGCCTTATGGCATAATCTTCGCTTTTCTCTATTATATATGATACCTGAATAAAGGGAAAAATCTCCGCCAGAAATAAGAAAGAGGTCAGTCCCATATTTTTGTGGCGCGTTCCACTGCACTCCCTCAGGCAGATATGCTATACTAGCGGCTAGATGAGGCTGGCTAGCTGTTGACAAGCCTTTGCTTTTATAGATAATTATCTCTACATATCAACGCGCCTAAAGTCGTTTTGTAATCTATCAAATCGTACCAGACTACAGAAAAAGAGTACTGAGCGCATTCTAGAAGAATGAATATTCCAGGAGGAGGGACCCGCTATGGCCCGAGGCAGTAGCTACGGAAACAAGCCCACTGAGCAGCTTACGCCGAAAACCCCACCTACACACATCCCGCGACGAGCTACCCGTGCCATAGCAGCTATCAGGGAGGAGAGCGAGTCGGAAACGCAAGCTGAGCGCCCGCTCAGAGCCAGACGCTCAGCGGCCAGAACGACGACCGTGATCAATACGCCACCTGTACGTAACCACGAGGAAACACATCCTCAGCCCTCCAGTACCCAGGCACACTCGCTTACACGTCACCACTCCTGGCTCCGGCTCTTGCTCTTCACAATTGGTGGCGTAGTTGTAGGCGCTATTGTGCTGGCTATCGCAGGGATGTACCTGCGTCCTCCCATTAGTGTATCTCCAAACTACCAGGGCCAGTCCTTCCCTATTCAGCTTGGCGGCTCCTATGGCGCGTACACCACCTGGGAGAATAGCAACGGGCCAATCGCGGCTAAAACAGCGATTCCAACCAATCCCGGCCCTTATTCAGTCGTAGGCAAGCCCACAATCAGCGCGGCTTTTATTAACGAGGTGCTCGCTACCTATCATTCGCCAACGGCCGGCATGGGCCAGGATCTTTATAACCTCGGCATCAAATACGGGATTGATCCAGTCTATGCCCTGGCCTTCTTTATGCACGAAAGCCTCTTCGGTACGACAGGCGAGGCGCGTGTCACTCTTTCTCTGGGCAATGAACGGTGCATTCCTGACCGCCCCTGTATCAATACCGCCGGCACCGCGTGTCAGCAAGGACAAAGCTGTTACGCCAAGATGTATAGCTGGCAGGATGGCTTTGAGCAGTGGTACAAGCTAATCCGCAATCTCTATGTGGCACAGTGGGGGTTGGTGACAGTTGACCAGATTATTCCTGTGTACGCGCCTAGCAGCGATCATAACAACGTGGCGGGATATATTGCAGCACTCAAGCACACGGTCGATACCTGGCGCGCAGGAATTGTCGTCGTTTCTTAGCCGCAGGATCTCTTTTACACCTTGAGCAACCCTTGTTCCAACGCTTTACTCAGCGCTTCGGTTCTGCCAGAGACGTGAAGCTTGGCGTAGATATTGGCCAGGTGAAAATTGACAGTGCGCTCACTGACAAAGAGGCGTGCTGCAATCTCTTTATTGCGCAATCCGCGCGCGAGCAGTTGCAGAACATCCCGCTCTCGCGCTGTGAGACTTTCGTGATAATGATTTCTGTCTGCTTCCTGCTCTCCAAAACGCGCCAGAAGGCGCGCAGCCTGCTGCGGCTGTACCAGCACTTCACCGCGCGCGACCGCACGCACCGCCCGCGCCAGTTCGTCCGGCGCAATGTCTTTTAGCACATATCCACTCGCTCCCAGGCGCAGGGCTTCATAGAGCAGCCTTTCGTTCTCCTGGTCCACGAGCAAAAGCACGCGCACCTCCGCGTTAAGCTGACGCATCTGGCGCAGGCTCTCCAGGCTCTGGTCTTCAGGAGACCGGGTATCCATCAGCACAACGCGCGGCAGCAATTCAGCCGTTTCGCTGACCGCCTGCACACCGTCGCTGGCCTCACCAACGACCTGTAAATCTGGATAGCTCTCCAGCAGGCGGCGCAGCCCGGCCCGCGAGACGGCCTGACCATCCACAACCAGCACACTGATCCTGGCTGGTATACTCGCCCGATCCCTCTCATGGCTCGCGGCTGGCATAGGCAACGGTTCCGATGGTTCAGAAACCTGATAGGGTAAGCGCACCTGGATCTGAACACCCTGCTCAACACCACTGTTGACTGCCAGCGTACCGCCCAGGCTTTCCAGCATACCACGCAATCTGCGCATAGTCTGGCCGGATGGTGATCCGCTCCGTTCTACTTGCTCAGAGGCAAGAAAAACGGGCAGTGGCTCGCCCGGCTCGCCGAAAAAAAGCTGCTCTTCCTTGCCGGGCACGCCATCATCTTCGATTCCTAGCGCGATTTCCATAGGCCGGTAGTCCAAGCTCAAACGCAACCGGCGCGCTCCCTCGTGAGCCGGAACACGGGCAAGCACCTCCTGCGCGAGTCGGTAAAGCAGGCGGGTGGACTGAGCAGGCAAGGTGCGCTCCTGGCCGGAGAAACTGATACGGCTGGACAGCCCCAGCGCCTCGGCAGTCGCCTCCACGAGCTGTGAGAGCGCTTCCGCCAGCGAGGCATCCGGCAGTTCGGCCAGCAGCAGTTCGCCGCCCTGTAATTGATAGAAGATCTCGCCGGCTATCTGCTCCAGCTCGTTCAGGCCGCGCCGTAGCCCGTCCAGATCCAGCGCGGGCTGTGTTTCGCCACTGCCCCGCCCCGCCGCATGTACCAGCGCCTGCAATGTGCTGATCTGCTCCACCATCGCGCGCAATTTGCTCGCGAGTTCTGCATATTCCGTCTCGCTCTGCGCGAACGGCCAGGCAATGGCATCCGCAAGCATAGTTTTACCTCACCTTTACCGGCTCAAGGGTTAATTTTCCATTCTGCACATCTATCTCAATCGTATCACCATCGCGCACAGTACCATCCAACAAAGCGCGGGCCACGCGATTCTCCACTTCCCTCTGAATGACACGCTTCAAGGGGCGCGCGCCAAACTGGGGATCGTAGCCCTCGGTAGCCAGATAGTCCAGCGCGTTCTCGCTCAGGTGCAGCTCGATATGCCGATCCTTCAGGCGCTGACGCAGGCGATTGAGCTGGATCTCGATGATCTCCTTCATGCGAGCGCGCGTGAGCTGGCGGAAAACGATCACTTCGTCAATGCGGTTGACGAATTCCGGGCGCAGGCCCTCTTCTCGTAGACGCTGGCGAACCAGGCGCTGAATATCTTCTTCATCCATCCCATCGTACTCATGCAGCCAGCGATCACCGAGATTGCTGGTCATGATAATCACCGTATTCTTAAAATCAACCGTGCGCCCCTGGCCGTCGGTCAGGCGCCCATCGTCTAGAATTTGCAGAAGAACGTTGAAGACCTCCGGCGCAGCCTTCTCAATTTCGTCAAAAAGGACAACACTATACGGGCGACGGCGCACCGCCTCGGTCAACTGGCCGCCCTCTTCATAGCCAACGTAGCCGGGAGGAGCACCGATCAGGCGCGAGACGCTGTGCTTCTCCATGTACTCCGACATATCGATGCGAATCAGGGCCTGTTCGTCGTCAAAAAGGAAGCCCGCCAGAGCACGCGCCAGTTCGGTTTTGCCCACGCCAGTCGGCCCCATGAAGATGAAGCTGGCCAGCGGGCGATTGGGATCTTGCAGGCCAGCGCGCGAGCGACGAATGGCGTCTGAGACGATTTGCAGCGCGGTTTCCTGGCCGACCACGCGTTCGCGCAGGCGCTCCTCCATATGCAAAAGCTTCTGCACCTCGGCTTCCATCAGCTTAGAGACCGGGATATGCGTCCATTTGGAGACGATCTCGGCCACGTCCTCTGCATCAACCTCTTCTTTGAGCATACGCGCGCCCTTGATGCTGCTTAGTTTCGCTTCGGCCTCCTGCAATTTGCGCTGCAATTCGGGGATCGTGCCGTAGCGCAAACGGCCCTGTAACTCTAGATCGGCGCGGCGCTCGGCTTGCTCAAACTCGACCTGGGCCTGGTCTAACTGCTGTTTGAGCTTGCGGATCTCCTCGACTGGTTCGCGCTCGCTCTCGAAGGTTAGCCGCAGGGCATGCAGTTGCTCGTTTAGATTGGCAATCTCCTGTTCAACCTTTTGCCGGCGCTCCTGGCTGGCGGCGTCGGTCTCTTTCTTGAGCGCCTGCTGCTCAACTTGCAACTGGCGGATGCGCCGGTCCAACGCGTCAATCTCGCTGGGAGTGCTGTCCAGTTCTACACGCAGGCGGCTGGCTGCCTCGTCGATCAGGTCAATGGCCTTGTCAGGCAGGAAGCGGTCGGTAATATAGCGATGCGAAAGCATCGCCGCGGCGACCAGCGCACTATCCTGAATGCGTACACCGTGATGCACTTCGTAGCGCTGTTTCAGGCCACGCAGAATACTGATCGTATCCTCAACCGAAGGCTGATCGACCATAATCGGTTGGAAACGCCGTTCAAGGGCCGCGTCCTTCTCGATATGCTTGCGATACTCATCCAGCGTAGTCGCGCCGATACAGTGCAACTCGCCGCGCGCGAGCATGGGCTTGAGCATGTTCGAGGCATCCATCGCGCCCTCCGCCGCGCCTGCTCCCACGAGGGTATGTAGCTCGTCGATAAAGAGAATAATGCTGCCCTCAGCACTGGTCACTTCCTTCAACACGGCCTTGAGACGTTCTTCAAACTCGCCGCGAAACTTTGCTCCGGCAACCAGCGCGCCCAGATCGAGCGTTATCACCCTCTTATCGGCCAGGGTCTTAGGCACATCGCCGCGAATAATACGCTGGGCCAGGCCCTCAACAATGGCTGTCTTGCCAACACCCGGTTCACCGATCAGCACGGGATTGTTCTTGGTACGCCGGCTGAGCACCTGGATCACGCGCCGGATCTCTTCATCACGTCCAATCACAGGGTCAAGCTTGCCCTGCGCGGCCAGTTCGGTCAGATTGCGCCCATATCTCTCCAGAGCCTGATACTTCTCCTCTGGGCGTTCGTCAGTAATACGCTGCGCGCCGCGAATAGCCGTCAGCGCCTTCAGAACGTTTTCGCGCGTCAAACCTGCCGCACGCAGCACACGCTGTACCGCCTCATCGCCAACCTTAAACGCGGCCAGCAACAGGTGCTCGACGCTCATATATTCATCCCTGAACTGGCTCATCTCCTGCCACGCCTCATCCAGCAGCCTGCGCAGGCGCGGAGAAATGGTCGGTTCGTTGCCGCCATAGACGCGTGCCATTCGATCCAGCTCAGACCTCGCCACTCGCTGAGCCGTCGTCAGGTCGCCGCCCACCTTCTGCACAATCTGCTGTGTCACTCCCCCATCCTGCTCCAGCAGAGCCACTAGGAGATGCTCAACTTCAGCCTGACTATGTTTATATTCTTTTGCCAGCTCGCCCGCCTGAACAATTGCCTCGCGAGCCTTCTCAGTCAACTTTTCCAGTTTCATACCGGTCGTTCTCCCTCAAAAGGTTCGTTTTTCTGGCCATAGTATATCACTATGAGTCAGATATTGCAAGAAAATTTGAGTGAGTTATTATCAACATTTTTCATTGCCCCTGGGAACGATAATATGGCCTCTTGACAGGCTGTGGTACACTGTGAGCGTTACAAATATTCTTTTTATGCGTTTTATTGGCAAGCCGGTGTAGCTCAGGGGTAGAGCAGCGGTTTTGTAAACCGCCGGCCGGGGGTTCGAATCCCTTCACCGGCTCTTTCATGGAGGCTTTCTCAACACTGCCCATCAGTATGTGCATATCAAGAATAGATACACCGTTGCTCAACGAATTCTCTTCGAGGAGAGAAAGGCAAACGGTTATATCTATTCTGGCGTTTTTAGATCCGTTCGTAACCCCACTCGCTTACCGATCATAATACAAAATCCGCCCACAATTGCTGCATGTTTGCAGCTCTGAGCTGATGCGGACATGCTGGAGTTCGCTGGGGGTCAGGATGACGCGGCACCACTGGCAGGAGTTCTGCTCGACCTTCGAGACAACGCGGCCCTGCTTGGTTTTCCGCATGCTTTCATAGCGTTTGAGCAATTGCTCATCTAGCCTGGCAGCCTGCTCTGCTCGTTTCATACGCAGTTCTTGCAACTTTATCTCCAGTTGCTTCTGCCGCGCAATTCCGGCAGCATTTGATTCCTCCCAGGCTTGTTCGGCCTCGCTGACTGCTCGCATTTTCGCCTCAGCCGTTGCACGCAGCGATTCTGTGGCTTCCATCATCTCCAGGGCGGTTTCTTCCTGGCGGGCCTGCTGCGCTCGCAGATGCTGAATTTCCTGCTGGAGCGCAGATAGCTCTTTCGCGCTGACAACACTTCCGTTGTACAGGCGCTGCTCCTGCTGTTTCAGGCGCTGCTCTATCTCTTGCAGGGCCCACTCGGCATCTTTCTGCGCCTGCATACCACTTGCCAACTGTTGCTGAGCGACAGTTTGTTCTGTGCGCAATCTCTTCAAACTGGAGGTGCTTTGCAGCGAACTGGCCAGCGCCTGTTGCTCAACTACCAGACGGTCTATTTCGAGGTCAAGCTGCTGCAACTGGAAGAGGGCTGCTGCTATATGTGTCGTGCTCATGAACCAGACTGCACTCCTTTCCGAGCTTTCGGCGTAGCTTTTCTAGGGTTGATCTTATTGTATTATTTATGCCATTCTAACGGCAAGAGTTTTATCCAATCTCATCCTCCTTAACAGCTATTTTGTGTTTTGATAATTTTTCCTTAATCAGAATCAGCTATGCTAAAATGTACTAAACCTCCTTCGCGGGTTACTCAGGAAGTGCCTGCTGCCTTCCTGGCCCGATAAACGAGAAATGGAAGCGCAATATGATACAAATAGTAATAGTTCGCTGGTCAGAAACAACCCCGCCGGAAGAGCCAGAGTTGCGCCGGCGCATGCAGCAAGAGGGTTTGTCCCCCTATAGCTGGTCCAACGCTCCTGGCGATACATATGCCGTGCATAGCCATAGCTACGAGAAGGTGCTCTATTGTGTGCGCGGCTCGATTCGCTTTGTGCTGCCCGATCAGCCTGGCCCGGAACAGAACATTGATCTCGCGCCTGGCGATTGTATGATTCTGCCGCCCGGCATACGCCATAGCGCCTTTGTTGGTCCGCAGGGCGTCCTCTGCCTGGAGGCCACACGCCAGGCGAGCAACACCTCAGACCCTCAGAGATAAGCTCGCCTTTGCCAGACATCACCCCCTTGTGTGATATACTGAAATCCGTTAATGGGCGGCCACAGGAGGTCGCTCCTTATCAGACTATGTATTTCAGGCAGCACGGAGTACAGCGGCACTGCTTGCTTACGCCGCTTCGGTCTATCCACGACGCGAGCAAGCAGCATCGTTGAAGCTGCCTCTGGAGGGAACACATGGGACGACTTGACGGACGAGTTGCTTTCGTCACAGGCGCCGGAAGAGGCATTGGAGCCGCGACCGCCCTGCGACTGGCCGAAGATGGAGCACGTGTCGCGCTGGCCGATCTCGACACGAGCGGCTGCGAAGCTGTAGCCGCCGATATCCGCGCGCTTGGTTCTGAGGCGCTGATCTTCGAGTGCGATGTAGCTAATCCAACAGTAGTGCAGAGCGCCGTTGACAAAACTGCCGAGTACTTCGGCAAACTGGATATTCTGGTTAACAACGCCGGAGTGCTGCGCGATAACCTGATCTTCAAGATGAGCGACGACGATTGGGAAACGGTCATCAACGTCCACTTGCGTGGCGCTTTCAATTGCTGCCGAGCCGCGCAGAAATATATGGTCCAGCAGAAGTACGGGCGTATCGTCTCGCTCTCCTCGACCTCCGCGCTCGGCAATCGCGGCCAGGTGAACTATTCGTCGGCCAAAGCTGGCTTGCAAGGTCTCACGCGCACCCTGGCTATTGAGCTCGGTCCATTCGGCATTACAACGAATGCGGTAGCTCCTGGCTTTATCGATACCGAGATGACCAGATCTACAGCTCGCCGTCAGGGACTTGATCCTGACGAGGTGATCGCTAACGCGTCAAAGACGATCCCTGTGCGCCGCGTCGGGCAGCCAAGAGACGTCGCCAACGTGATCTGCTTCCTCGTTTCCGAAGAGGCCGGTTACGTCAACGGCCAGATTATCTATGTCGCCGGGGGTCCACGCGGATCATAGCAGAGAGAACGTTTCACGTGAAACTCGCAAAAGCACTGTCGCGGCTTTTGTGAGTCTCACGTGAAATAGAATAAGATTTCATGTTACAGGAGAAAGAGTATATGCAAGCCCTGGAGCGCCGGCAGGCGATTATTGTTCTCGACTACGGTTCTCAATACAGCCGGCTGATCACCCGCCGCGTGCGCGAGTGCCATGTCTACAGCGAACTGGTTCCTGCCAGCACGACTCTCGCACAACTTCAGCGGAATACTCACCTGGATATCAAAGGCTTCATCCTTTCTGGCGGCCCCTCCAGCGTCTACGACGAGAACGCGCCATCCTGCGATCCCGCAATTCTGGCCAGCGGGCTGCCCATCCTGGGTATTTGCTATGGCATGCATCTGCTGGCGCATCAGCTTGGCGGGCACGTGCAACTTACCGGCGACAGGCGCGAATACGGCCCGGCCACTCTCGAAGTAAGCCCTGAGATCCTGAGCCAGCCTATGATCGCGCGTATCTTTGAGGGAATCACCACCACGCCCGCGCAAACCGAACATCCGAGCCAGTCTTCTCATACCCTGCGCCTGCCGGTGTGGATGAGTCACGGCGATAGCGTTGACCGTCTGCCGGATGGCTTTCAAGTTCTGGCCAGCAGCGAAAGCAACCCTGTGACCGCTATGGCCAATGAGCGCGGCCTGATTGGCCTGCAATTCCATCCCGAAGTCACGCACACGCCCCAGGGCAAAGAGATCATTCGCAATTTTCTCTACTCCATCTGCGGCTGCTCGCCCTCCTGGACCTCTACCTCGGTCATCGACGAGGCCATAGCTTCGATTCGCCAGCAGGTTGGCTCCGAACGGCTCATCTGCGCGCTTTCGGGCGGCGTCGATTCGGCCGTAGCCGCACTGCTGGTCCATCGAGCGGTGGGCGACCAGCTCACGTGTATTTTTGTCGATAATGGCTGTATGCGCGCAGGCGAACGTGAGCAGGTGATTGAGACCTTCAACAAGACCCTGCACATTCCTCTGCGCGCGGTCGATGCTGGCGAACGCTTTCTGGCTCGCCTGGAAGGCGTCAGCGATCCCGAAGAGAAACGCAAGATCATCGGCGAAGAGTTCATCCGCATCTTTGAAGAAGAGGCCGAGAAGCTGTCCACAGACGCCCCCATCAATTTCCTCGTCCAGGGCACGCTCTACCCCGACGTGATCGAGAGCACCAGCCACGACACTGCCGTTACAGCCACGCGGATCAAAACTCACCACAACGTCGGCGGCCTGCCTCAAGAAATGACTCTCAAGCTGGTCGAGCCGCTGCGCATGCTCTTCAAGGACGAGGTACGCGAGATCGGCCTGGCGCTTGGCCTGCCGGAAGAATGGGTCTGGCGTCATCCTTTTCCCGGTCCGGGCCTGGCTATCCGCGTTATCGGTCCCGTCAGCAAAGAGCGCCTGGACATCCTGCGCGCTGCTGACGCCATTGTCATCGAGGAGATTCGCAAGGCAGGCATCTACAA
>DATGKW010000240.1:0-14557 GCA_035294465.1 Ktedonobacteraceae bacterium
TAACCAGTTTTTGGAAATGCCGCGATAATGGTATAGAATGAACCGCCCCAAGCTTCATGCTCGGGGCGGTTCATTTAAGGAGGCATCACGGGTGGCAGGACGATATATTTGCTTTAGGGAAGGAAGGTAATGGCTGTCAGCGAATAGGGCGGCAGCGTCTGGCTCGTGAATCTGGGATCGAACCGCGTGCTGATCGAGTTGCTGTTCTCGCCATAGAAGGAGACCAGCGCGGCATGTGCGTGGACGCCGGAGAATGTGACATCATAGGAAGTAGCCGGGTCCGCGTTCACCAGTAGCACTGTCACCAGGCCAACAGGATTGACCGTCGCGAAGGCCGAAATCAGGCTCTGGTTAGACGACGCCGCTACGATCCGGTCAAAGGGACCGACAACTCTGCTCACCATCTGCAAGCCATAGTAATCGGGGAATGGCGTCTCCGCTGGCGGCTCGCCCGTGTTGCCCACAGAGAGCAGGCCGTAGTCCCCAAAATCATTAGTGCCGTAGAGGTCTGGGCTGTCGTTGGTGCCCGTCACAATGCTATTGTGAACGTCCCACCAGTCCACATTGGTCACGCCATTCTCCAGCCAGGTCATGTAATCCTCGGCCAGATAGAGCGCGTTCACCAGGTTAGTCGTTTGCTTGCCAGGGTTGTAGGAGACCGAATTGCTCTCATCGGTCATGATCTTCACCGCGCTGGCGTGTGCGCCGCAATACTGGTCGATCTCAGAATTGAGCGTAGAGACCATCGAAGGAATGCTTGGCGTGTAGCTGACCGGCGTGCTTTCGCCGTTGGCAGGAGCTGCCAGCAAGCCCGCGTCCGTCTCGCCGCCCGGCCCCTGTGGATACCAGTGAACGGCCACGAAGTCGGCGGCAGAGCAGGCAGTTGACAGCACAGTCGTATTCCAGGGCTGCGGCGAATAGGTGCTGTTTGTAATGCCATCCGGCCAGTTGCCAGGCGCCGTAACCACGAGACCAACTTTAATCGTAGGATCGACCGCTTTCATCGCCTGGATAAACTGTAGCGCGTTGTCCGCGTAAGCTTGCGGGCCGAGGGGGTGCTTATTGGCCTCCCAACCTGTGCCGGGGCCGCCGCTATAGGTGCCGTCGCCGTACAGCTCGTTGCCAATTTCCCAGTAGCGAATATGGTAATGCTTCGTGATATTAGCGTATTGCACCCAGGCTGCAGCCTCCGCCGGCGTACCGGTTCCATAATTGATCGTAATAATAGGTGTTGCGCCAACCTTCTGAACAACTTGCATAAAGTCATCGAATGTTTCAGCGCCAGCATTTGAGCCATTGTCCAGCGTGTTCGTTTGCCAGTGGTACTCGTCTGCATACGAACCACCGGGGAAGCGCATCACCCTTACGCCGGCAGCACGCAACAGGCCGGGCACCTGGGCATCGGCCAGATTCCCATCCCAGGCTGCATCATTCACTCCCACCGCAATGGGAGAAACCGTGCTGAGCGTCTGATGCAGATTCAGCGTGACCTGCGCGCTCGCCGCATTTGCGCTCGCGTAGACCGGGCCGGTGCCGGAAAGCAGTGCGAGCAAGCAGAGCAGGAAAGGCAGGACAAGCCAGCCTTGCCAGCTTCGACGCCAGCGGAAATACATCAGTTGCCTCTTCATCGGGCAAACCTCCTTGTTCTTATCCAGCAAAGAACATGAACGCATGTATACACATGCGGATGCCCATTCGGCATAGCAGAACAGACACCCTTAAAGATATATCGTCCTTGCCTGTACATATCTATCGCCCCAACACCCCAGGCCCCACTTTTCAGATCAATATCAAATTTGACCAATCTAGCTATCAAAAGATTACCGAGAAACCGATTTCTTGTCAAGTTTGAGAGCATCAGGCCATAAAATCAGAGACGGGTTTCTCAACTACTTTGCGGGAAACAGGCACAGCTCCATCCTACCCGAAAAACTTATTTCTGTCATAGAGGGCCGCTTGCCGATTGATCAATCCCCTATAGCAACGAAAACGCCTGTTTCACCGCAAACGCCATAGAGGGCACGATAAATCGGCCCTCTATGGCATTTCACGTAGGTAGAACGATTCTTGCTCGACAAAGGGGCTGCGCCGGGGGAGAGCAAGCAGGCGGGCGCGAGTTGAGGCGATGGCCAGATCACCCTGATCGGAAGCGATCCAGCGGCGTCCAAGCTGCTCGGCCACAACAGGCGTAACGCCGCTACCGCAAAAGCAATCGTGTACGAGATGGCCTGGTTCAGAGGAGGCCAGCAGGATACGTTCGAGCAGCGCGGCCGGCTTTTGCGTGGCATAGCCGTTGCGTTCTGGATCGCGCTGATGCAGATGGCTGATGTCGCTCCACACGTCAGCCGGGGTCATGCGGCTCTCTTCGGAATAAGTATAGGTACGCCCAGACGAAGTGATGCTCCAGGAAACACGCCCCTGCTCGTCCGTGTGTTTGCGCATATGGTTGCGTTTGTGAGGCCCGCGCCTCTCGCCGATGCGTTCGCCGTGAAAGCAGTAGCGCGCGGATTTCGTGTAGAAGAGAATGGTATCGTGTTTACGCGCGTAGCGCCTGGTGGCCCGCCCGCCCGATTGATAATGCCAGATGATCTCATTCTGAAAGCCGCCTCCACGCAGCGCCGCAGCAAAAATCTCATCCAGGATAACCCGCGCGTAATGAGCCACCCGCCAGTCGAGGTGAACATAGAGACTGCCGTCCTCTGCCAGCAGCCGATAGAGCAGATGCAGCGTGCGTGCCAGCCATTGCAGATATGCGTCCAGGTCCCCATGCCATTTATCGCTATAGGCCAGTTGCGAGCCACTTTTGAAGTCCTGACCGGTCATAAAGGGTGGATCGATATAGATGAGGTTGACCTGGCCGGCGAATTCGGGAAGCAGCGCCGCTAGCACGGCCAGTCGCTCACCCTGGATCAAGCGATTCTGCCAGTCGGCCGGGTCCCCCGCTTCGCTGGTTTGCGTGCCAGGATAGACTTTGCGGGTTCGCAGTTCCGCCCCGTTCACCTCACCCAGAGCCTCAAGCTTTTTCCCTCGCCAGGACAATTCCACCATAGACGCCGATCCTGCCATTTTCCTACGTTTCTGTCCTCCATAATAAAAGGTTGAGTTACACCTCGTCAAGCCGATGCCCCTTTTGTTCTTCCCAACAATCTGAGGAGGGCAAAGAAGCCAGACCACCTATTAGCGGCATAAGTGTGTAATTTTTGGCATAATAAATGTAAAAGAATATATTCTTGTAGAATTTACACAAGAAGATAGCCTAAAAGTAACGGTGGAAGAGAGAGAAAGTATATTGTTAAGAGAGACTATGTTATAATCTGTAGTCAATGAGCAAAAGAGAGCGGATATGTCGTGTGGGGAGGGAAAGCCCATGATTCATCAACATGAAGCAACTACAGACCGCCTGATAGGCATCATCGCGACTATCAAATTAGAACGCAAGAGTGGACAATTAAGAGTTAGGCGTGGAGAGGGTCTCATCTCTGAAGAGGGTCTCATCACATTCAGGCAGGGGCAAATCACCCAGGCAAGCGTTGGAAGGAGAAGCGGCGCGGATGCCCTAAACTGGCTCAGTACTTGGGGAAAGACTCGCTACCTCTTCACTTCCCTGGCTCCAGATGAAGGGACAACCACTGGCCCACTCTCTCAACCGGCCTCGCCCGAAGATAGCGCAGTTGACCGGGTTGCGCCAGTTGTAGAGGTCAATACGGATAAGCTGAAGTGGGAGCAAGTACACGAGCCCAGAAACGATACACCGCGTGCCATTATGAAGCTGCACGAAGCTACCGAACGTATGGAACGCGCGGGACTTTCACGCTCACATCGCAGGCTTTTTCTCTTGATAGATGGGAATCGTTCGCTCGACGAACTGGCTCTCCTGCTTGGGAAAAAGCTCGACGAGGTGCGCGGCATGCTGCATGACCTGGAATGGCTTGGGATGATCGAGGTTGTTCACGCTCCATAGGCAGAGAGCCCAGGAGTATTTAACGGAGGATTTTGTTGGTAGAGAGGGTATATATACTAACACGAGATCAGGCATTACGCGAGATCATCCTGGCCCAGCAAGAGGAGCGTGTGCCCTGGCTGGATGGCGCAGACCTGGGCAAAGCCGATCTGCGCAAGACTGATTTGAGCGGAGGGAACATTCGCGAGGCCAACCTCAGCGAGGCCAACCTCAGCGGCGCGTATCTATGCGGAGCCTATCTGCGCAAAGCCAATCTCAGCGGCGCCAATTTAAGCGGCGCCAATTTAAGCAAAGCTATCCTTACAGGAGTGAATCTAATCAGGGCTAACCTGCGCGGCGCTTATATGAGTGCCAGCGACCTGCGAGCGACTGACCTGTGTGGCGTGAATCTGAGCGGGGCCGATCTGAGCCGGGCCGATATGGTCGAAGCTGATCTGATCAGCGCCGATCTCAGCCGGGCCGATATGGTGGAGACCGACCTCAGCCGAGCTAATCTGAGCGGGGCCAATCTCAGCGGCGCAGATTTAAGTGGAGCTAATCTCGAACGAGCTATCCTCAATGGCGCGGACCTCAGCCGGGCCGATCTCAGCCGAAGCAGGCTGGTGGGGGCCAATCTCAGCGGCGCGAACCTCACCAAAGCGAATCTGGGAGGCTCCAACCTCGCGCTGGCCAATTTGAGTCGGGCCAACCTGAGCGGAATGTATGCCTATAGCGCGAACCTGAGCGGCGCGAACCTGGTCGAGGCCAACCTGAGCCAGAGCAATTTGAGCGAGGCCAACCTGACACGCACCTATCTCTTCCGCGCGTACCTGAGCAAAATCAATCTAAGCAAAGCCAACCTGGTCCTGGCTAATTTGCTGCATACGGATCTGAGCGAGGCCAATCTGGGCAAGGCGAACCTCACCCAGGCGAACCTCACCCGGAGCAATCTCAAAGGCGCCTATCTGCGCGCCGCTGATTGCCGACAGGCTGTTTTGCAACAGGCCATTCTGGAAAATGCGATTCTCACCAACGCCCTCTTCATGAACGCTAACTTGCAAGGTGTGCAAGCCAGCCCCCGTGAATTTCTAGATGTGGATATTGCCGCGCTACAAGGAGTGATCGTTGACGCAGCTACAGCTAGACGTCTGGGAATGCTGGCTGGAACCGGTCAGACCGGCAACTTGCGGCTACAAATAAAAGAAGAGGGCGAACGATCCTGAGCAGCCTTTTCTCTCCATGGTGAAGTGAAAATATGTAGCGGGATTTTGGGACATCTGTCTCATTAAGAGATGGAACACATTTCGTGTGGTAAAGGGGAAAATGCCTATGGTTAACTGGGAGATGCTCAGTGTATTTATCATCGTGTTCACCGCTGTCTCCATTCTGGCTTTCCGCGCTGCTCACTGGCGGCCAGGGGACCTGAACCGCTTACAAGAATGGGGGCTGGCTGGCAGGCGCTTCGGCACCATTACCTCCTGGTTTCTGCTGGGAGGCGATGTCTATACCGCCTACTCGCTGATTGCGGTGCCCGGCCTGGTCTTCGCGTCTGGCGCGCTCGGCTTTTTCGCCATTCCCTACCTGATCCTGGTATATCCGCTGGCCTTTATTGTGCTACCTCGCTTCTGGAGCGTGGCCCGGCATCGCGGCTATGTCACGCCAGCAGACTTTGTGCGCGAGCGCTTTGGCAGCAGCAGCCTGGCTCTGGCAGTAGCAATTACCGGCATCCTGGCAACCATGCCCTATATCGCGCTGCAAATTTTCGGGATTGAGGTTTCCCTGGCACAGATGGGAGTGCCAATTGAGATTTCGCTGGTTGTCGCTTTTGCTATCCTGGCGGCCTATACTTACGTCAGCGGGTTGCGCGCTCCCGCCCTGGTTGCGGTGGTAAAAGATATCTGTATCTGGCTGGTCGTGCTGGTGGCTATCATCTATATTCCGCTCAAGCTGGGAGGAATTGGCAGGGTCTTTGCAGCAGCTCAGGCCAAAGCACAGCAGCATCCGGTAACATTTGAGGTGCTCCTGTCGCCGAAAAACTACAGCCCATATATCAGCCTGGCCCTCGGCTCGGCTCTGGCTCTCTTTCTTTATCCGCACACGCTGACCGGCGTGCTAAGCACAAATAGCCGGAAGGTAATCCGGCGTAACGCCGCCCTGCTGCCTATCTATACCCTGCTGCTGGGCATGATCGCTCTGCTGGGCTATGTAGCAATTGCGGCAGGGATTCAGCCGTCGCCCGCGTATCAAACCAATAGCGCTCTGCCGGCCCTGTTTGCGAAGATGTTTCCCGGCTGGTTCGCTGGCTTCGCCTTCGCAGCCCTGGCTATTGGCGCGCTGGCCCCCGCCGCGATTATGTCCATTGCCTCGGCCAATCTCTTTACGCGCAATATCTATCGCGAATACTTCCGTCCTACCTGCACGGAGCAGGAAGAAGCGAACATGGCTCGCACCGTCTCGCTGCTGGTCAAGCTGGGCGCGCTGGCCTTTATTCTCTTCTTCCCCACGACTTTTGCAATTAACTTGCAATTGCTGAGCAGTATCTGGATCGTGCAGACGCTGCCAGCCGTTTTCCTGGGACTGTACACCGGCTGGTTCCACCGCTACGCGCTGCTGGTCGGTCTGATCAGCGGACTGGTAATTGGCACCTGGCTGATCGTCGCGCAGAATTTTCTCTCAGACCTCTTTACAATCTCGCTGAATGGCTTTAACTTGCCAATCTACGTGGCGCTGATCGCCCTGGCGGTCAATCTGCTGGTGTGTCTGCTGCTCACCCCACTCCTGCGTTCCTTGCAGGTCCGCTCAGGTGTAGATGTGATTACGCCCGCGGATTTCGAGACGCACCCGGTCGCAACCTCACAGATAGAACTGCTTGAAGCTCAAATCAGCGGAATGCGTGGAGAGACGCAAACAATGAGGGAAGGCTAATTCAGCGGCGGCGGCGCATGATGCCAGCAAGGCCCAGGAAAAGCATTGAGAGAAAATAGCAGGTGCCGATCAGCCAGATCAACGGATTAACCTGGGTCAGAGACGGGAAAGGCGAGACGCCGTCGTGGTTATTCAGGGCATTGCTCAGATCAGGCGGAGCAACTGTTTGCCCCGGAGCCGGTGTTGATTTCCCCGCCGGCCTGGTAGGTGTAACAGTCGTCACCGGGGAAGGAGATGGTGTGATGCCAATCGTTGGAGTTGGCGATGGCGTTGGCGACCCGGGTGTTGGCGTCGCTGGCCTGGAAGCCGGAGTTTGCTGAACTGGAGGCCGGTTCGCGCCAGGCTCAGGCAGATTGGCGTCGGAAGGAGTAGTGATGGTAATAGAAATGAATGTCTGGAAGGATCTGCCTACTTCGCGGGCCAGAATCTGGTGGTGGCCCGCCGTCCAGACTACTCCCTGGCCTAGCCAGAGGGTGACGGAGAAGCGCCCGGCGGCGTCGGCCTGGACAGAGGCGGGCCTGTCATGCTGGTTGAGAAGCGGCCAGCGACCATCCAGCAGGAAAACAATCAGGCTGTGGGGCTGGAAGCCCTGGCCCCGGAGACGCAGTTCCGCGCCGGGCATCAATAGTGACTGGCTCACCAGCGTCAGGTGCATGGCCGGGGAACCGGTTGCGGTCGATGACACAGAAGACGTAGAAGTGGTCACAGTTGAGCTGAGTAAATTTCCACCGGCGTGTGAGCCGGAAGGCATCACGCTGAGCATGGCGGCTAGCAAAAGAAGGAGGGTGATACCGAAAAGCAGGAGAGAGCCAATGACCCAGAGCAAAAATTCGATACGTCCGGGACGTAGCAACCACCAGCGTACGCGGTCTACAAGGTTAAAATGCAGCTCGCGCCGCCGGCGTGGAGGATGCGAGGCCAGAGACGTTTTTACATTGGAACTGGCGCTCCAGGAGGACCCGTCAATGGGAAGCTCGCGAGACCTGGACTGCGAGGGCTGCGACCCCCTGAATACCTCCTGCTGGATGCCCGGCGCGGTATCGATCTCATCAATAGGCACTGGCGCGTGCGTTTCGGAGGGCGTCGACGCCAGTTCCGGCGCTTCGCTTTCATCGAGGCGTAGAGAAAGAGAATTGGCAGGAGTCGACGTCTCAGGGAGAGGTGCTTGGACGGGAGGAGGCATTGTATCAATTTCGTCAATGTGCCCCAGACGCCGGGTCGAGCGTGCCTGCTGCCGATTGGTACGCGGAGGCGCTGTTGGCGTCTCGGCGATGATCAGCGAAAGTGAGGAGAGGCTGCTCGCGGCCTCGTAACTGGGCGAGCTATGTTGCCAGCCGCCATCTCGCGGTCGAGCGGAGGCGGTGGACCTGCCTGGAAAGGAGTTTCGAGCGCGCAGAGCGGAGGCGCGTGCGGGAATAGGCGTAACTGGTCGTGGCCTGTTGGCAGAGGTCCGGTGAGCAGAAGACGCCCGGCCCCGCCCTGGCTCATGGACAGTAAAACCGCAGGAGGCGCAGGTATTCGAGTCACCGATTAGCGGTTGACTGCACAGGGGACAACAATCGGGATGAGAAGTCTCGGTCAGCCATGTATCCGTCTGCATCTGTTTTTCTTTCACGAGAAAAAAGTATGCTTATTCTGATACTCCAATAAACGGCTGTTCTCAAGATTTTCGTGGTGTCTGGAGCCTGTTTGATTGAAATGGGACAAGCGATAATGCGGATAAATCCGCAGTCCCGCGAAAAATTTTCCATTCTATGGGAAGCTTTCTGGATATGAGGCAAACGACCGGAGCGGCCTGGGAAAAGCTTCGAGCCGCTCTCGTTCGGTATCCAGGAGAAAAACTGTAGATTGGCATAGTTATTGCATAGACGAGGTGATAGGGGGGATAAAACCGGGAAGGTCCTCCGGTTTTCAGGTATCCTTGTTCCGATTTCGCGAAATCGGAAAGGGAACAGGTTGGAATATGCCTGAGCCCCGGTTACCACATCTAGTGGAAAGTGTAGAAGAGGTAAAGGAGATGAAAACTGATGGTAGCCACTGCAAAAAGGGCATATAGTAGCATTGAAGGTGTCAGATCTCTGCACGCGTCCTACTACGAAGAGGAAGAGTTTTTTCAGGAGGAGGAGTATTTTGATGACGAGGAGTACGAGTGCGGAGATAACCAGGAACATTCCGATGATGGTCTCACCGATAACGCCATTCGCCAGTATTTAGGTGAAATCGGGCGGTTCCCACTCTTAACAGCGGACCAGGAGATGGTTCTGGCTAAACGAGTAGTTGAGGGCGACCTGGACGCGCAGCAGCGGCTGGTCGAGGCCAACCTGCGCCTGGTTGTCAGCATTGCCAAACGCTACAATAACCACGGGATTCACCTGCTTGACCTGGTGCAGGAAGGCAACCTGGGCCTGATCCGCGCGGCCCAGAAGTTCGATCCCAAACGTGGATTCCGTTTTAGCACCTACGCAACCTGGTGGATTCGCCAGGCGATTAGCCGCGCGGTGGCCGAGCACACGCGAACGATTCATATCCCTGTGCATGTCGTTGAGCTGATCTACAAAATCCGGCGTATCACGCGCCATCTCTATCAGGAGCTCGGGCGAGAGCCCCTGGCCGAAGAGATTGCTCGCGCGGCCAATCTCACCAAGGAGCGAGTAGTTGAGTTGCAAAGTATGGCCGAGACGCCTATTTCCCTGGACGCGCCCCTGATCGAAGAGGAGCAGTATCACCTCGCCGATACCCTGGTAGACACGCGGACTACTTCGCCTGCTGAGGCGGTCACACACCAGGCCCTGCGCGAGCAGATCGCCAGCGCGCTAGAGTCGCTGAACACACGCGAACGTCAGGTGATCGAACTCCGCTACGGCCTTCAGGATGGACACTGCCATACCCTTGAGGAGCTGAGCGCATGCTTTAAGCTCACCCGCGAGCGCATTCGCCAGATTGAGGTCAAGGCCCTGCGCACCCTGCGCCATCCCATCCAGGTTCACCTGCTGCGCGATTTCGCGTAAAATCTCCGGCCTGTCTTTGTTTTCGAGGGTATGGTGCAAAATCTGTACCATACCCTCCTATTCCTCGCCATGATGCGGCTCTCCTTCAAGAAGACGGAAGAGGCGAGAAAGCCAGGGAAACCTCTCATCGATAGCCTGCCCCTCCGAGATAGTCACGTGATACGCGTGTCTTCGCGCCGATGATTTCTTCCCATTTCTCCAATCAAGCGTCTGCTCGTGCCTCAACGAGCTTCTCAAGCTCTTGCAAAAAGCACAGGTCCTGGTGTTATACTTCTAGATGTTAGAGCGGAAATGAAGCTGGAAAGGCCAGGACCAATGACTCAGCCCATACCTTACACAATTCCCGCGCTCAAATCCTGGATCGGGGGCGAGACGGCTTATACGTTTGGCGTCAGCACGCGTATTGTGCTGCAAAGCGCGCATCTGGCGGGCAGCGGAGTCGTGTTTGCCGATGATCTGCAGGCTCTGAGCGGCCTGGATATCCCGGTGTTAACCGGCGAGAGATGTCGAGCGGGAGACATTTTTCTTACGCTGGGCGAGCGCGACGACGAGCTTGGGGATCAGGGCTATCGCCTGGAGGTGAATGAGCAGGTGACGATCAGCGCACACACCGACGACGGGGTTTTCAATGGCACGCGCACGCTGCTTCAGTTGCTCAAGCAAAGTCTCACCGTTCCCGGAGGAGTGGCCCGCGATTGGCCGGATTATCCACAACGTAGCCTGATGGTCGATGTAGGACGCCAGTATTTTTCTGTACCCTGGCTGGAAAGGCATTTCCGCGACCTGGCTTACCTTAAATATAACTTCTTCCACTTCCATTTCTCCGATAACTTTGGCTTTCGCCTGCAAAGCGAGCGGCACCCGGAAATTGTCTCAGAGCAGCATTACAGCAAGGCCGAGATTCGCGCGCTGATCGAGCTGGCACGCAAATATCACATTACTCTTGTGCCGGAGATCGACGTGCCTGGCCACCTGGATGCCGCACTGGCCGCCCACCCGGAATTGCTGCTGGCTAACAGCGCGGGCAAGCGGCAGACTGGCGATCTCGACCTGGCCAATGCGGCCGCGTATGATTTGGTGCGCGACCTGCTGGAAGAGTACATTCCGCTCTTTCCCGGCCCCTACTGGCACCTCGGCGCAGACGAATATCTGCTGCACAACGGTAACTACGAAGACTATCCACAGCTGGAGGCAGAAGCAAAGCGGCGTTATGGCCCACAGGCCACGGGCAAGGATCTCTATCTCGGCTTCGTCAACTGGGCGCATGAGATTGTAAAGGCGCATGGCAAGATCACGCGAGTCTGGAGCGATGGCCAGTACGGTGGTTCGGCGGTAACGCCCGCGGCTGATAACATTGTCTACGAGCATTGGGTAAGCTGGGGACCATCGCCCCGTCAGATCGTTGAGCGCGGCATTCCCATTGTCAACGCCAATCTTTTCTACCTCTACTACGTGCCCGGCTCGCCGTTTATGCAAGCCCGCGCGAACGCCCTTTACGATGACTTTGAGCCGCATCTGTTCTGCCTGGAATTTGGCCGCCTGGACGATGTAGAGGGCGTCAACGTGCCGGAGAGCGCGGCCTCTTCCGCTGAGGATCTCGACTTGCTCAAGCACCACCCGCTCAACCTGGGCGCGAAGCTGCACATCTGGTGCGACGATCCAACGGCAGAAACGGAGGAGCAGATTGCCGTAGCCATCGAGCACTCCCTGCGCGCGCTGGCCCAGAAGAACTGGGGTTCTCCCAGGCTGGTTGGCCGCTATGAAGATTTCAAGCCGATCATTGCGGCAATTGGGCACGCGCCAGCGCCATGACGCATACTCCTACACTGCCTGCCAGATCTGGACCGTCATATCTGCTCCGCCCGATGCAATGCGCGTGCCATCATATGACCATTCCACTGCGCTTAAGCCACCACTATGCCCGGAGTAGACATAGCGGTTCCCTCCGTCCAACGCGTCCCAGATCTGGACTGTGTGATCGGTATCGTAACCGGCTGAGGCCAGGCGCAGGCTATTGGGCGACCATTCTACGTCGCGTACGACATCGCTGTGTCCCTGGTAGGTATAGAGACGGGTTCCATCGCTTGCTCGCCAGACCTGCACAGTCTGATCCCAACCGGCTGAGGCAAGGTAATTGCCGTCGGGCGACCAGGCGACAGCCCAGACGATATTGCCGTGCCCGGTGTACGTGTAAGCGTGCCCGCCACTCGTTGCATCCCAGACTTGTACGGTGCCATCGTTGCTCGCCGAAGCAACACGCTGCCCATTCGGGGACCAGGCGACCCACCAGACCGCGCCGGTATGCCCTTTATAAGTATAGAGGTTCGTCCAGGTGGAAGTATCCCAAATTTGAACTGTCGCTGTATCACCTCCGGTAGCAAGTAGCTTGCCATTGGGCGACCAGGCAAGCGCGTGTCCATGAACTCCCGTTGCAAAAGTGTACAGATCCCTGCGACTGAGCGCGTTCCAGATGCGAAAAGTGCCATCATCACTGGTTGAAGCAATTGCCTGGCCACCAGGCGACCAGGTAACGCGAGTGACCGAGGCGGTATGTTCTTGATAGAGGGAAAGATCTCCCCCATCTGCGACATTCCAAAGGTGGATTGTCGAATCCTGATATCCTGAGACAATGCGCTTATCGTCTGGGGACCAGGAAAGAGACCACACCGCGGAAGTCCCTGGATAGGTAAAGAGGAGCGTGCCGATGGGAACCGTGGACGGGTGGGTCGATGTAGGCGTTTGCGTGGGGGTTCGTGCAGGGGCCTGTGTTACCCCATGCTCAGAAGCGTGCGATGAATGAGAAGTAGAAGAGGAGTTTGTACGCACTAGCTGCTGCTGTCTGGTCGAAAACCAGAGAATTCCTCCACTCGCCGCAGCCAGAGCAGCCAAACCCAGGCCGGCAACAAGCACTCGTCGTTTTACCCCGCGAGGTTGGTCGGTGAATCTCCTCTCTGTTGAGGGCATATCCTGTGCCGGCAGCGTAGGAGTAAGAAGAGGAGTAGGAACGGGCAGCACATCCTGTTGTGCTTGTCGAGCAATATCAATACCAGCAGGGGCTTCACTCTGACCGACAGGAGATTGAACCGGAACGGCTCCTGTTAGGGAAGACTGCGATGCTGGTTGAATTGGATGCAGCACATCATAGGATGGAGACGACGAAACAGGAACCGAGGTCGCCTGGTAGGCATGTTCCAGGGCAGCCGCGAAGGCTCCCACTGTAGCAAAACGCCGTTCTGGCTCTTTCGCGAGCGCAATCAAAAGGGCTTTTTCGACGGGAGCTGGAACTGCCGGGACCCTCTCGCGCAATGAGGGCGGAGGCTGAAACAGGTGCTGGCTGGCTATCTCGGTAAACGATCCCTGAAAAGGAGGAGCACCGCAGAGCCATTCATAGACCACAATACCAAGAGCATATTGATCGCTCGCTTTGCGCGCTTTGCCTTGAATTTGCTCAGGAGCCATATAGGTCGCGGTGCCTGCAACTCCCTGCGTACTAGGATTCGAACTCTGGACCAGCACCGCAATCCCAAAATCACTCAGGCTTACTCTATTCTGCTCGTCCAGCAGCATATTTTCTGGTTTGATATCGCGGTGAATCACGTGCTGATCGTGAGCGTAATCTAAAGCTGAGGCTATCTGGGCGACAAAAGAACGGATAAGTTCAGGAGGAAGTACTTGCCCTCTGGAATATGACCGGCGCAGATTGCCATGAGGAAAATAGTCCATCACCAAAAAAGGGACGTGCTGATCCACATCAAAATCGAGGATACGCACAATATGAGAATGCTTCAGGCGCGCTAGCGTGCGGGCTTCCTGTAAAAACTGGTCGGCTCCAACACCTTCTAGAGAAGTATGGAGCACTTTAATAGCCGCCTGCGTTTGTAGATGGATGTGCTCACCCAGATAAACATTGGCGAACCCACCGTGACCCAAGAGACGCACAAGTTTGTAATTGCCCAACTGCTGTCCAAGACGCTCAGACACCTTCTGCTTCTCCTCACAGAAAACATGTTAACAATTTGGTTCTACCCTGATATACCGGCCATTCCGAGCACCTGTTAAAAGATTGTCTGATACTATCTAAACGACGGGATGTCCCATTTATCAAGGATTTTGTCTAAGCTAAGACGGGATTACAATTGGGTCCTGGCCAGGACCAGAGCGACCGCGCTCTTCACTCTTCACTCTTCAATCAGAGATTGCTTGATAGGTCAGCATCAGGAAATCTTCGACAATTTGCGGGTAGAACGGATTGGCTTGCTGCGTCTGCGTCAGCAGCGTTGCCATCAGATCCTCTTGCGGGTCTGCTATCCACGTTGTGCCAAAGACGCCCGGCCAGTAGAAAGAGCCAGGGCCTGGCCCCAGTCCGAGGCGTCGCGTTCTGACGGCGACCCCATAGCCAAAGCCCCAGTTGTCCCACATGCCGGCAGCGCGATCTACATCGTAGCGATCAAATTCAAGAGATCTGTGCGTGTGCTGCTCAGGAGTCAGATAGTCTGTCGTCATGGCTTCCACCGTCTTGCGCGAGAGAATACGGACGCCATCCAGTTCTCCCCTGTTCAGCAACATGCGGCCAAAACGCTGGTAATCGTCGGCAGTGGAGACCAGGCCGCCTGCTCCCGAAGGAAAGAGCGGCGGTTCAGCCCAACGTGTCCTCTGAGGATGATCCCGCACCGTCAGTCCTCCT
>DATGKW010000241.1:0-8417 GCA_035294465.1 Ktedonobacteraceae bacterium
CAGGCATATGCCTGGGCATATAAGTATCTGCTCCCGCACTGTTCGCCTGACCTTGTGGCTGGCCTCGATCCCCGTATTCGCGGCTACCTGCGCTCCTTCCTGGTCGCGCATCGCGTCTTTACCTGCTGGCTCGATCCGCGCAAAATCGTGCCGTCTCCCTCGGCTGGCTGGCTCTGCGAGCGTGGATTGCTCAAACGCGTACTTGCCAGCTTTGCTCCTGGCACTGTCCATCTAGGCTGGTTTGTCAGCGAGCCTTTTGGTATCCGTCTGACCTCGCAGGCCGCTCTTCTCACGCTGGCCAGCGACTATTGTACCAACCTTGAAGTCTGGTCCAGCCTGCCGGAAAGCCCGCCCTCTCAGAAGGGCGTGCCGGTTTCCCTTGAAGGGCGTGAGAATGATCTTGATAAAGAGGAGAAGGCAAAGCGAATCTACCTCTCTTTTACCATGAGCGATGGCGATAACCTCCAGTATTGCCAGCATCGCCTCTTGCAACTCTGGCGAGATCCTGCGCGCGGCTCCTTGCCTCTTGGCTGGACGATTTCTCCCGCACTCCGTTGGGTCATGCCTGCCCTGGCTGGCTTCTATCAACGCACCGCGACAAAAAATGATGAATTGATAGCCGGACCGAGCGGAGCCGCGTATATCCTGCCAGCGTATTTTCCGCGCACCTGGCGTGCAGCTTTCCTTACATTAACAGCCGAGTCTATGCAGGCCATGCAACTGACCTCTTTACAGATCCTCGACGGCGAGAGCTTCTTGAGCTGGTTCAGCATGAAATTTCTCAATGCCAGATTGCAGAAATTGTTCGCTTCGCGGCTTGTCCCGCATGGATTGCGCGGCATTTTCAGCGGCGGAGGGGGAATTCGTCCCTCCTGGAGCCAGCGTTCGGGCGTGCTGATTTATCAGAATCTTGGCTTGGCTGCACATGCCGGGAGGACCCTGCGTTTGATCAAGTGGGCGGCGCGAAGGACGCGCTTCCTCAATGTCTATATTTTTGCCTGGAACATGACTCCCAGCGATTTGCAGGACGTTGTGAAGCAACTGGGCGATAACGTTTGCGTCGTAACGCCGGCCCGGTTGTTGGAACTGATCCAGCGGGAAGCTAACTGACATCTTGGTCGCTCACGCTTGTAACAGCGTGTTCAGCAATTGCTGGCAGCGCGCCTGGAGCGCGTACAATTCATAGGTTTGCGCGTTTACAAGGGCCTGCTGAGCCTGCTCTTTTGCCAGGGAAGTCTTGCCGAGCAGGCGCGAGACCTGGGCCTGGGCCAGTTGAGCCTGGGTGCGCTTCTCGGCGTCCAAACCGCGCAGGCTGAGCGCCCGCCGCAGATCTGCCTGCGCGTGATGAAGCATACGCGTGCGCTTTGCGCTGCTCTTGCACTGCTCGTTCTCTACCAGCGCGCAGCGGAGGTTGGCCAGAGCTACCAGCGCGAATCCGATGCAGGGCTGATTAGGAGGCACGGCTCGTCCAATGGCCAGCGCGCGCAGGATCACTTCGGCGGACTCTTTGAAACGACCCTGTTGCAGGATGAGCATGCCCAGGATGGCGTTCCAGATGCTGAGATACTCGCGGTCTTTGATCTGGGTTGCCAGGGCCAGGCTCTCGCGATAGAACGCTTCAGCTTCGTTGATCTGCCCGGTCGCGGCCGCCAGCTCTCCCATATTTTCGAGCAGGACAGATTTCAGCGGGATATCCCCGCTCTGCTCAACATATCTCTGCGGGCGTTGCAAGAAGAGCTGGGCCTGGGCATAGTTGGCTTTGAGCAGGTAGACATGCCCGATATTGCAGCACACGTGGCTGACCTCACGGCGCCGTCCGTGCTGTTCATAAATGGACAGCGCTTCCTGGAGATGTTTCAGGGCCTCGCTGAGCTGTCCCACCGACGTATAGTAGATGCCAAGCGAGGCATGCGCGCGTCCCAGATCGACCGGATCGCCCAGGAGGGTGCGCGTAGTACGTGTCTGGCGAGCCATCGCTGCGTGAGGCTGTCCCGCCTGATCGAGCCGGGCCTGCGCCAGAAACGCGGCGAAGAATTCCATTGCCTGGTGCGACGCTTGCAGGGCCTCCTGGTGATAGCCCTCGTGCGAGTAAAGGTCGGCCTCCTGGTGACGCAGGCGGCCCCAGGCCGGACCATCGGTGATCCCGGCTTTTTGCAAGACCTCCTGGCCTCTGGTGTTGCAAGCGCGCGCCGAAGAGGTATCGCCGGTGAAACGCCAGATCCAGGCGATCTCGCTCCAGAGTATGGCTACAGTCTGAGCTTCCTGTTTTTCTTCTGCCGGTGTAGCAAACGCACGGGCTGGGATCGTGCGTAGCTGAATCGCGCGCAGGTAGAAGCGGGGCGCGTCCTGGAAGTTGCCGCGCACACGAGCGCACTCGGCTAAGCGTTCGGCCAGAAAAGCCAGGTGTAGGCGCTGCTCCAGAGGCATATTCGGCTGACTCGCCTGCTCCGGGGCATACTGTGGATCGAGCAGAGCTGGAGCGAGATAGCTCAAGGCCAGTCGATAGTAGTGCTCGGCCTCAGAATAGGCGAAGAGGCTATAGGCGTGGTGCGCGGCAAGCTCGGCATAATGGGCAATCCGGGCGGGCTCCTCTCCGCCTTTGATCAGGTGCCGAGTGATTGTCGCTGCCTCCTCGCCCTCGTGATCGGTGTTGCGCTGGCGCAACACCCTGGCAATGAGCCGGTGCAGGCGCGCGCGCCGGGTCTCTGAAAGCCCTTGATAAAGGTGGCTGACCAGGAGAGGATGCCAGAAATGGTAGATGATATGCGCGCCGCTGCCCTCTTCGGTCAGGACGCCTGAACGCAGGGCCTCGTCCAGCAGGTCCAGGACCGTGTCATCATCGCCTGCCAGCCCTTCGTTCTCCATAGCCGCGATCAGCTCAAAATCGAAGGAGCCGCCCAGCACCGCTGCTTTGTCCAGCAGCTTCTGGCATTTATAGCTGAGCCGATTAAGGCGTTGATTCAGCGCGGCGGCAATCGGTCCGGGCAGCATCTGGGTTTCCTGCTGAGAAGCGGGCAGAAGCAGAGCATCGGGGAGAACGCTGGTTTGCAGCGAGTAGGCCAGCTCTTCGGCGAAAAACGGGTTGCCGGCAGCCTGGTTCTTGATATGGGCAATGGCCTGCTCAGGTAGATATGAGACGAGTGTGCCAATCTGCTCGTCGCTGAGCGGCTGCACATGGATAAGACTTACGACCTGTTCTCGCTGCATATGGGCGATCAGATTGTTTAACGTGCGGTTGGCTGCCAGTTCAGTCTCGCGGCAGGTTGCCAGAATGACCATCGAGTGATCGCTCATGCGCCGCGTGAGGTACCCTAACATCTGGGAGCTACTCTCATCGGCCCATTGGATGTCGTCCAGGACGAGCAACAAGGGCGAGCTAAGGCTGAGCGTGGCAAGGAACAGGTAAACTGCCTCGCGCAGGCGCAACTCTTCCTGTTCGGGCGAAAGCGAATCATAGGCCGTGGCTTCTGTTCCCACTACGTTTCCAGCACTGATCAGTGCTTCCTGCATTTCAGGTACCAGGGCCCGCAGGGGTTGGTAAATGGCGGCGGAAGCGAATTCGGTGGCCTGGCGGGCCAGTTCAGGTGTATAGGTCAACACGCTGCGCAAGGCTGCGGTCCAGAGACGATAAGGAATGCTTTGCTCTTGAGAGTAGGCATGGCTCCAGATGACGGTCCAGCCGCGCCTTTGAGCCTCGCGAGCGCTCTCTTCCGCCAGGCGTGTCTTGCCGATGCCAGCCTCGCCCATCAGCATCACGCAGTGTGCATGCGGTATTCCGTGTATTTCCTGCGCAGGCTCGCCACTTTCGGAGGTTTGCCTGTTGTGTGTTGCTTCAACCTGGGACAGCAACTGGCGGAGCGCGGCCATCTCAGCGTCGCGGCCCACCAGTGGGCTTTGATTCACACGCCCGATGGAGATCTCAGGAATAGCAGGCTCGCCGGCCTCATTTGCGCTGGCCTGTGGATCGTTGCTCCTGCTGCTTGCGTCCGGCTGAATCGCCGCGTGTTTTGTGGACTTTAACCTCATCTCTGCCTCCTTGCCGGCTTCGTCGATCTCAATTCGCTTATCGTTTGCCGCCTCGGAGAGGATGAGATGCTCCTCGCGTCCCTGTTGAATGGCGTGAAAGAGCGCCTGGGTTTCAGGCGAGGGGGCGGCCTGGTGAGTGGTGCTTAAAGCGGTGACCAGGTGTTGATAGGCTTGCATGGCTTCTACCCGTCGCTGCTGGCGTGCCAGGAGAAGCATCAATCGCTGGACTGCCTCTTCATTGGCTGGTTCAGCGGCTATAAGCTGGTTCAGGAGATCCATCGTTGCGGCGAGCCGCTGCTCGCTCAGATAGAGATCGGCCAGGCTCAGCATAGCAGCAGTCCATTGATGGCGCAGGTCTTTGCGGCGTTTCTGGGGCCAGCTTGCCGCACGATCTTCTGGAAAAAAGTCACCTTGATAAAGCTCGATGGCCTGTTCCAGCTTGGCAATGCGCGTAGTTCTCTCTTCTGCTGGCAGAGCGCGCACCTGATCAACTAGCTCCTCGAAGGCGTCGCAATCGACCCAGAATTGCTCCTGTCCGGCCAGGGTCAGCAGATTATTCGCCTGCTTTCCATAGAGGGAGCCTGAGCCTAGCAGTTGCGTTAAGGCCGTGCTGGCCCGGCGCAGGTTCTGCGCGGCGCTTTTCGCCTCCAATCCGGACCAGAGCAACTCGCACGCCTGCTGCTGAGTCAACTGGCGTCCAGGTGTGCAAACCAGGCAGCCGAGCAGCGCGCGCACATCAGGTACCCGCCAGCCGGCCTCGCTCAACGTTTGCCAGTTCCCGTTTTCGTCGCAACTTTCCAGGCGCATCTGTCCCAGGGTAGCCAGGCGAAACAGGGGTGCAGCTGGAGATGAATGCGCCGGTGTGGGAGACGAGGAGAGGGGAAAGACGCCGGCCTGTTCTAGCTCTACGCCAGCGGGCAGCGTCTTCCCGATATACGTGCGCACGGTTCGCCCTTGCACGGCCTGGTATGCATACCAGTAAGGGCCGTGCCCGACTCCCTCGCGGCACTTGCGGCAGGCGGGCTTGTTGCAGAAGCTGTATTGCTGGCGATATGTAACGTTGTTGCCGTTCATCACCCATCTCCTCTGCGAGTTTCGCAGATGCAGTCGAGGAGTTATATGTGTTTTACGAGCAGTTTCTAAAGTGGTTCATCTGGTGTCATTATAGCGTAATATCAGATGGAGTCAATATATAGAAGTGCTGACCATGTGGCGTGACTGTTGCCAGGGAGTGAACAGTTGCTAGAGAAGGAGGTCGAATATGTAGGGTTAAGGATAGTTACTTTCACAGCGACCGTGCATAGGAATGGTCAGGTGGGCGGCAACGGTTTTGATGCGGTTTATTGACGAATAAAAAGTTACTAGAAATTTTTAGATTAAATAAAATCTCATCGCTCTTTACATTGACAGATATACACATTGCTAGTATAATTTTACATAGAGAATATCATTTGATTTTCTTGTATAATATTAGTAGAAGAGAGAAAAAGTATGCGACAACTACCCTCGCAGAACCCTGGAGATCCATCTGGTCAATCCTATCAATCCTCGTCTTATGCACAACCTGAGCAGCCGTCTACACCGCCGCCTCTGCAACAACAGAGATATCAACAACAGGTAGAGCCATCATCTTCTCTGCCGCCTGAGCAGACATCTATGCCGCTGTATCAACAGCCTGATTACGCTCCGACCGCACCTGGCGCTCCCTGGCAACAGCAGGGCTATCCGCCGCAACAAGCGTATCAGCAGTCGATGCAGACACCTCCTGGCTACGCTCCGGTTCCTGGCAGTACCTGGGCACCTCAGCAGCCTGCGCCATCGGCTGTTCAAATGACTGCTGTAAACGTGAATGTGAATGCCCGGCAGGGCGCGAATGGATGTGTGCGCGCGATCTATTTCGTGTTTGTTGGCTGGTGGCTCGGCTTCTGGTGTCTGGAAATCGGCTTTTTGTTGTGTATGCTTATTTTCACGCTGCCGCTGGGGTTGATGATTTTGAACCGTCTGCCGCAGATCATGACTCTGAAGCCTTCAGCGCAGGCGGTTCAGACGAAGGTGAACGTAACCTCGGCAGTAGGAGCCGCGGGAGTGACCAATGCTGTTAGTGTCGATGTGAGCGTGACTGCTGTGCAGCAGCGGCCGATACTGATCAGAGCAATCTATTACATTTTCGTCGGCTGGTGGGTTGGCTACATATGGGCAAGCCTGGCGTACTTTATGTGCCTGACTATTCTGGGCTTGCCTCTGGGGATAGTGATGCTCAATTACTTGCCGGTGGTATTAACCCTGCGCAGAAACTAATGCCAACCATACGAGCAGTTTTCAGAAGTGTAGCGACGATGCTCCTTGCGCGTGTCGTCGCTAACCAGTGACCGGAATTAGTAAAAAAAAGTATATATTACCTGTAATATTGGTAATATCAAAAAATGGAGAAATAGCATGCAGCCGCCACCACAAGAGCCAACCAATCCGCCGTCTGGCCAGCCCTCGCCCTATGCGCGATCTGATCAACCATCTTTCGCGCCTCTACCGTCGTCGCCTGAATATGTGCCGATTCTTTCCCCTGTTTCCTCGGATTATCCATCGGAAAGGCGTTATTACGGTGAACCCCCGCGCTCTGACGGACCTGTTACTCGGCAACCGGCGGATCGCGACAAAGTCATTGATGGACCGCCAAATCTGCCAGGGCCGTCAAGTCCCTGGAGAACTCTAGCGCTGGTCCTGCTCGTTACAGCGGTCATCTTTGCTGGCATGACGGCGCTGCTTCTCACTCACAGGTCCGTTCCTCTTGTGGAGATAGGTGGTTCAACATCAATTGCGACACCTGTAGGATCTACGCCTACAATAAGTGGGACGCCAACAGAAGTTACGTCTACAACGACTTCAACTAATAATTACTCAGCAGCCCTGCCGGGGCTTGGATGCGATACAAACGGAGGCACGTGGACTGAACAAGGCCTGGATGGTATCTCCTGTCCCAACTCAACTGGTACGGAGTTGGTTATCAATGCAAGCGGGACACGAGGTTACTTATATCTCCAACTTCCCAATGATAGAGCATTTTTGTCAAGCAACACCATAAGTGTCACAAGTACTCTTGGAGATAATGCAAATGGCTATCAAACGAAATGCGTAGGATTGGCTGAGCAAGATGTGAACACGGGATATTCTGCCGAATATTGTAATAATGGTCAATGGTTCATTGCCTCGATATCAAGTGGAGGAGTTATTCTACAAACTCTACACAAAAGTGTTACCACCACGATGACCACCGTGGAAATCTCGTTAACCTTTCAAAAGACTACACTCTCGTTCTCAGTAGACAATAATATAGTGGATACAATCGGCATTTCGTCCATACAACCTGCTAAGGTGGCTATCGTATACGACTGTGTTGGATATGGTGCTGGCAGTACTATCGGTGGCAACTATCTTTTGGTAAGCGGTTTTAGTTACACTACGCTATCTTCATAGGGAAAAAACACGTTATGACGAAACCATTGAGCATTTTCTACTCCTACGCAGCACCAGATAAGGATCTACGAGACAAGCTCGAAGAACACCTTACCCTCCTCAAGCGGCAAGGATTAATTACCTCCTGGCATGACCGTCTTATCAGCGGAGGCCAGGAGTGGAACAACGAAATCAGCGCTCACCTCGACACTGCGGATATCATCCTGCTGTTGATCAGTGCTGCTTTTCTTGCTTCTAATTATTGTTACGGCGTTGAGATGACCAGAGCGCTGGAGAAGCACAAGGAGAGAAGTGCGCGCGTTATTCCGATCGTTCTGCGTCGTGTCGATTGGCATGAGGCACCCTTCAGCCACTTGCAAGCCCTGCCGACGAAGGGCAGGCCGATCGTTAGCGGGCAGTGGCATGACGAAGACGAAGCCTTTGCTGATGTCGCTGAAAATATTCGCAAAGTAGTGAAGGAGTTGTGTATACAGAGAGAGGGAGGGGAATCTCTCAGGGAGCTGGAAGAGAACACCAATCCTGTTCCACCCTCTGTCAGTCCTGCAGAGTCTTCTGGCCTCGGCGTGCTTGCCCAATTAGAGCAGCTTATTCAGGACTTCAAAACGCTCCGTAGTCAGATCTCTGACTGGGCCCACTTGAAAGGGTCGAAAGGATTTACTGCAGAAAGCTGCGAAAATCAATACAACAGGCTGTACGCGGATACAATGATATTCCTGACAACCCATCTGCCTGCGTCTGTGTCTGGCAGTGCCGACGGGTTTGTGGCGATTGTGCAGGGAAAATCAGCTCTGGAGTTGCAGCAAAGGAACAATCTTTCTGTTTCTCTTGCGCGCCGGGCTCTAACAGCTCTGGCGAAGTTTGAGAAGCTGGCCGCGCAGATTGATGCATGTACTGCTACTCTGGAGATGTATAAGCAGAAG
>DATGKW010000242.1:0-5181 GCA_035294465.1 Ktedonobacteraceae bacterium
GGCTGAGCCTTCTGTTATAATCTGTAAAGAGATAGGGTATGAAATCTGGCTGCGAATTCGGCCCAGAGTGGGAAGTAAGCTATATTAGAGCTATAGGTGTTTTTTAGAATAGAGAAGTATATGCAACACTCGTCTCTGGTGCTTTTCTGTGACGAATGCGGTCTAGCCAACGATCCAACGGCTACCCACTGTTCTGCCTGCCAGCATCCGCTTGCTTATAAGCTCAGTACAGCCAGTACGCCGGTTGCGCCTATCACGATTGCGCCGCCACCTGTGCGCGAAGTGACTCCAGGCCCCCTTTTCGCAACAAGCAGCCAGGCCATACCCTTGCTACCATCTGTACTGCACCACAATACCTCTGGCGATTTGCGCCCTGGTACTGTCCTGAACCGGCGCTACAAAATCCGCGAAGAGATCGGGCGCGGCGGCTTCTCCGTTGTTTATCGCGCAACAGACCTGGACGCCAGTTGCCGCGATGTCGCGATCAAACGCATCCAGCTCAGCTCGCTTACCCCCCGCCAGATCATTGACGCGACTGAAACTTTCAATCGTGAGATCACGATGCTGGCGCGTCTCAGAGGTATTAACGGCATTCCGACATTCTATGAGCACCTGACCGACGCAGAAAACTGGTATCTGATCACGCAGTACATTGAAGGGCAAACACTGGAGGATCATCTGCAAAAAAAACCTGATGGGTATTTTGACGAGAAAGAAACCTGCGAGATGGGCATCGCTATTGCGCAGCTTATGCAGGAATTACATAGGCTTGATCCGCCAGTCATTTTTCGCGATCTCAAGCCGGCTAACATTATGCTCACGCCTAATAACGGCTTCTTCCTGATCGACTTTGGGATTGCGCGCAACTTTACGCCCGGCAAAACCAGAGATACCACGCCCCTCGGTTCACCTGGCTATGCTCCACCGGAGCAGTACGGACGCGGCCAGACCAACGAGCGCTCGGACATTTATAGCCTGGGCGCGACCTTGCAAACTATGCTCACCGGGCGCGATCCTTTAGAATTGCGCGCGGGCGAACCACCGCGCAATCCCCGACCTCCATCGCACGCCATGCGCAAATTACTCGATGACATGCTCTCATCCGAGGTCTCGCGGCGTCCGGCCACTATGGCGCAGGTCGAACGGCAACTGAAAGCCCGCCTGGAGCGGATTCAGATGGTTCCCCAATCTTCGTACCTGCTGGGCCTGATAGCGGGAATAATCATCGCGGTGATAGGTTCGAGCTTCGTCTTCGGAGGCTCCTCGGCAGGCGCGTTCATCTGGCTCTGCTGGCCGGTCACTCTGGCCATTCGCTCCATCTGGATACGCCTGAAGAAGAAACTAAGGGTCCAGAAGGTCTCACAGCGGTTCTTCACCTTTGGCGTCTTCACTACCTTGTTGCCCTTTCTGCTGCTCTGGTTTGCGCACGTATCCTGGAACTGGCCATTTTGACGAGCTGATTTGCTTCCTGTGAGCAGATACCCCTTACAAAAAAGGGGAGCAAGCAACATCTGGCCCGGTAGAATCTATGTTGCTTGCTCCTCTCTTATTCTGATTCCTCTGATTGTGTCATCTCTCGCACAAGCTGATTCACTGCCTTGCCATCGGCCTTCCCGCGCGTGGCTCTGGCGGCAAGCGGCATCACCGCCTTGAACTCCTTGCCGTGTTGAGCGATCAGGTCGGCGATCAGCGCACGCAACTCAGCCTCGCTCATATAGGCACCAGCGAGATAGCCCTGCAAAATCTCCGCTTCGCGCTGCTCCCTGACAACCAGTTCGTCGCGTCTGGCCTGTTTATACAGTTCGATAGCCTGGTTGCGCTTTTTGATCTCTTGCTCCAGAACTCTGTAGCAATCCGCCTCCGTAAGCTCCTTACCAAACTCAGGATTTTTGCGATCCGTGCGGGCAACCTCCAGGTTGTGAATTGCGCCAAGCGCCATTCGCAGGGTATCCAGGCGCAGCTGATCCCTGCTCCGCTGCGCCTCCTGCATATCTTTGCGCAACTGCTGTTCTACAGGAAATTCCTGTCGTGCCTCTGCCATAAAAACCTCTCTCTTTGCTAAGACGCTCTCTGCACTTACCTCACGATTATAGAGCAATGTTTGCGATTTGACAAGTATTTATGGCACCTCAACGCCAGGAGTATCTGGCTATTCAAACAACAGATAGCTTTTTGGACAGATTTCTGGTATTAATATTGATAGAAAAGAATATCTTTCCTGAAGGGATGTTTCAAGATACCTGCAAGCAGGTGAGAAATCTCTCGGCATATTCTATGATCCAAAGGAGGCAAGACAGTATGGATACTGATACGATCAAAGTTCATACGACGCAGTTACAGACTTCCTCTCAAACAGCGAAAACCGGGTCTGCTGACACGAAAAACCTCAGTAATGATATGGGGACCGCGATCTCCGATGTGGTAAGCGCCCTGGCAAGCGTCGATGTTCTCGCCGCTGTTGGCGGAGCATTGGAGACCTTTAACACGGGTCTGATGGCGACGCTGGAATGCTTCGCCCTGGGCTTGCAGGTGATCGATAGCGGCCTGCGAATCTCAGCCGAGGCTTTTAAAGGTCTGGATGCAAAGCTGGCCAGCACCTTCTCGACTCTGGAGGGTCGGCTTGGCTACTACACAGGTTATGAGACCACTTTCACCATGCCTACCGTCCATGTTCCCACCGGCCCGATCACCCTCAAGACCACTACTCTTTCTTACCAACTTCCGCCTCAGCACCAGTCGTTCTGGGGAAGCGTTGGAAGCTTTTTCTCAGGCGTGGGGCACTTTATCGCTCATCACGCGCTGCAAGTTGGAGCCGTACTTGGCGCTGCCGTAATGGTAGCCGGAGGAATTATCCTGACACCTGAAACCGGGGGCCTATCAGACGTAGGAGCTGTCGATGGGGCCGCGGCTTTGCTAGATGCGGCAGGCGTGGCCAGCATACCAGAAGGAGCAACACAAGCAACATTCGCATTAGCGGCGTAGTGGACTATGCTCTACCCTGGAGGCGAACGCATAGACGCGCGGAAAAGAGTACGTAAAGATTACCCAGCGGAGGGAACGAGATGGCAAACCCAACGATTACTATTCCGAATGTCGATCCCAACCTTGTGCAGAAACTCAATCATGTCGTAAGCGCCATAGAGAGCGCAGTTGGAAAATTCAATGCAGGAAGCAGCGGCATCAACTCCACAAGTACGTCTGTGAATAGCGCTATCGGAGCTATCGCCGCGAACTCTTCCGGTCAGATGGTCATCGAGCTGACGACGAACTACTGGCCAAACACAAAGAAAGATGGAACCAAAGCCCACGACGCCCTGGTGGAACTTACTGCACAGTTGAACTCCTTAAAGAGCACGATCAGCGAGAATCTGCCCGCGATCACGACAGGCATGGCAGCGATTCAAACTGCTCAGCGCGACGAGTCTAGCTCAACCAAAATAACGCAACAGACGGCAGATAATCTACAAGGCCAGATCAACGGACTGATTACAGCCCTGGCAGCCATTGCCAGCGCCGCCGGTCCGGTCAGTTCAAAGATCGAGGGCATCAAGATTGGCGGAGCGTGCGCGACAGGTATTCAGCCCGGTGGCCCGTTGCCCAATTTTGATAATACCGCGTTGATGACCACCGGAGGAGGACAGCCGCGCCTCTTCGAGGTCGATAGCCAGGGAGAAGCAGCTGAGATAACTCCCGGAGGTGGGGGCGGAGGCGGCGGTGGTGGGGGCAATGGCGTTGGCACCGGCGGCGACGGCGGCGGCGGCGGCGATAAAGGAGGGAGCTGGTGGCAAACCTTCAAACAGTGGCTGAGTGAAATGAACAATGCCTGGAAAGCCACAGGAGATGCTGCCTGGCGCAAAGCGTGGTATACAAAACTGCTGGTGGGATATGGCGTCGGCGCGGCCAATAATATCCTCACCTCCATCATAGCCGGTCACTGGCTGTGGGGTCCATTTGCAACCGGCGGTGCAGCTTCTTTTGCAGCTAACTACGCCCTCGCTGGTTTGCCATTTCCTGAAAACGCCATAGCCCAAACGCTTATTGGACAGGCAGTCAACGTCGGCACATATGAGATAACGAAAGGGAGCGGCGGATCGAAAACTCCGTCGAACACTCCAACAACGACAAAGCTCTCAAATGGCTGGACGAAGACCACGCAGCAGTTGCCAAATGGACAAACCGAGACAACCGTTAGTGAGCCAGATGGTACCTCGTTGACAACCATTACGTCAAAAAACGGCACAACAGAATTGCTGAAAAATATCGATGGCTCAGGAGAGATGATAGTAACGACAAAGAGTGGTACGACGGTGACAACCATTAATTCCAATGGACAAACCAGCACCACAAAGTTACCGGCAGGGCAGAAGCCGCCGGTCCTGTTACAAGTTCCTTCTCATTAGCTGAGGAAATGATGCTGGCTCTCTGTATCGCGCATAAGATCACTCGTTGCCTATACCATTTGCCGGTGCTCCGATTGAACGAAGAGAACTGGCAGTTTCTGCGAAAGCTTCCGCCTGTTCAGATAGCCCGCGTTCCAGAGAGGCCAGCGCCAGACTGTCAAAAATGACTGACAGTGCCAGGGGATCTGACATCTGGGATCGCATATAAATACTCATGGCTCGCTGCAGCAACGATTCTGCCATATCGGGCTGCTTCTGAGCCAAGGTAAGCTCCGCCAGCTTGATCAGGCTTGCAGCGACATCCGGGTGGCCAGTACCCAGCGAGCGCTCTCTTATTTCTAAGGCGCGCTGGAGGACTTCGTTTGCCTGTTCAAACCTGTTCTGCTGCATATAAGTGAATGCCAGGAGATCCAGGTGTTGCACAGTTTCGGGTCGATCCGAGCCGGACATGCGTTCATAAATAGCAAGCAGATGCTGATAGACCTCTGCGGCCTGCTCCCATTTCTCCTGCGCAAGGTCAGTCAGGGCTATTTTTTGCCAGATCTCGACAGCAGTAGGATCAGCCTCGCCGGCTGTCTGCTCCCTGGCTGTGGCCTGCCGGCGAAGGATCGCCTCGGCCTCCGCGGGCTTTTCCTGGTGCAAATAGACAGTTGCCATCTGCCCCATACATGCCTGCGTCGTACTATCTTCTAACCCCAATCTGGCCTCATAGAGAGGCAGCACGCGCTGATAGTATGTCTCCGCCTCAGCAAATTGCCCATTTTCAAGGGAGAAGATAGCC
>DATGKW010000243.1:0-2474 GCA_035294465.1 Ktedonobacteraceae bacterium
ATGGTCAATAGCATTGCCAATGGCCTGTATGGTCTCGGGTTGCGCAAGGGCGACAGGGTTTGCCTGTTGATGACCAATCGTCCCGAGTACACTATTTCTTTTATCGCGGCAGCCAGCATTGGCGTAGTAGTCAGCCCGATGAATCCATCCTACAAAGAGCGCGAGGTTGGCTACCAGCTGGAGAACTCGGAGTCCAGCGCGATCATCGTTCAGCGCGAACTCCTTCCGCTCCTCCAGCAGGTGCTCAACCAGAAGTCTCTGCCTGATCTCAAGCATGTGATAGTTACCGGAGATAGCGCACTAGAAAGTATGCCGGAAGCTATTCCCTGGGGAAAACTGCTGCGCGAATCGTCGTCCGGGCAGCCTCCCAAAGTCGAGATCGATGGCGACGACCCGCTGGCACTGCCGTACTCCTCGGGTACAACGGGCTTGCCCAAAGGCGTCATATTGACCCATCGCAATCTGGGCGTCAATAATCTGCAATTTACCACTGCTCTGCAAACAAACGTGACTGATGTGGCACTACTCTTTCTGCCGTTTTATCATATCTATGGCGTGATGCTCACCGGTAGTTTCCTGGCCTGTGGTGGCACGCAGGTTCTGATGGAACGCTTTGACCTGGTACAGTCGCTGGACCTGTGCGAAAAGCACGGCGTCACTTACTATTTCGCCGTGCCGCCAATCATTGTGGCTCTGGCCAATGCCCCCGTGGACCTGAGCAAATTGAAGACGGTTAAATATATCTTTTCAGGCGCGGCTCCGCTACCCCAGGACCCCGCGCGCCGCCTGGAGGGGAAAACGGGCGTACAAGTCGTGCAGGGTTACGGCATGACTGAAGCTTCGCCGCTCACGCATGCTCAACCTAAAGCTCCTGAGCTGGTGCGGGGAGATAGTGTGGGCCTGCCGGTGCATAATACAGAACAAAAAGTCGTAGATATCGAAACCGGCGAGCGCGAGTTGCCGCTCGGCGAGGACGGTGAAATCATCATTCGCGGCCCACAGATTATGAAGGGCTACTGGAAGGCTCCCGAGGCCACGGCGCAATCGCTGCGCAATGGCTGGCTCTATACCGGAGATATCGGGCACGTCGATGCCGATGGGTATACCTATATCGTGGATCGCAAGAAAGAGATGATCAAGTATAAGGGCTTCGGCATTGCCCCCGCCGAGATAGAGGCCCTGCTGATGGAACATCCCGCCGTGATGGACTCCGCTGTGATCGGCGTTCCCGACGACGAAGCCGGCGAGATTCCCAAAGGCTTTGTTGTCCTGCGCTCCGGCTACACAGCCACACCCGACGAAATCGTCGCCTTTGCCAACGGGAAACTTGCAGGCTATAAGAAGGTCCATGCTGTGGAGATTGTTCAGTCTATCCCTAAGAATGCTTCAGGCAAGATCCTGCGCCGCGAGCTAAAGGAGCAGGAAATGGCTCGCCGCGAGGAAAAGTAGCTTTCTCTCTCTGCCCTATCTTTGAAAAAAGAGAGTTTTAAAGTTTTTGAGAAAAATGGAAGGTTTCATGTTCCATTTTTCTCAAAAACTTTAAAACTACCTAAAAGGGCTTAGCGAGCGCAGGCGATGACATCGGCAAGCAGGCCCTGGGCAGTTGCGAGGCCGCCAGCACCGGGGCCGATAACCGTGACCTCCGAAAGCGTGTCAGACTGGATGGTCAGGGCATTGGTGACGCCGACGACGCGGGCCAGCGGATCGTTCTGGGGCAGCACATGCGGGGCTACACTGGCCTCCAACCCATCGGCGCTGCGCTGGAGTGTGGCGATCAGCTTGATGCGTTTGCCTTCCAGCTCGGCCTGTTGAACAGCCTCAAAGCTAACGGCCGTGATGCCCTGGCGTTCGACCTGCTCCGGCTTGAGCGGCTGATTGAAAACCAGTGCGGCCAGGATGAGCGTTTTGGCCAGCGTGTCGTAGCCTTCGACATCAGCGGTAGGATCGGTCTCGGCATAGCCCTGCGCCTGTGCCTCGGCCAGCGCCTCCGCGTATTTGTGCCCATCGGCCATAGCGCCGAGAATGTAGTTTGTGGTTCCGTTGAGAATACCCCGCACGGATTGGATTCTGGCTCCGGCCATGCCATCCAGTAGTGTGCTGAGCACCGGCGTACCAGCCATGACGCAGGCTTCCATACGCAACTGCACGCCCTGCTGGCGAGCCAGCGCGAGTAATTCAGCTCCGGCCAGCGCACCAGGTCCCTTATTGGCAGTGACCACATGCGCACCCTGGCGCAGCGCGGCGACAATGTGGCTCAGGCCCGGCTCGGCGTCGCGCAGATTGGTAGGCGTAACCTCCACCAGCACATTCGCGCCAGTCTCTGGCAAACCTTTCAGGAGAGTATCCCAGTGGCGAACATATTCATAATCGGTCAATGGCCGGTTACTCGCGCTCAGTTCGAGCAGCAGGGACATATCCAGCCCATCCTCGCGATAAATAAAGCCGTGGCGCGCGTTACCAACTCCCACCAGACG
>DATGKW010000244.1:0-29383 GCA_035294465.1 Ktedonobacteraceae bacterium
CAGGCTGGGAGGGCAGCGTGATTGTTTCTCCGTCATCGGCCTGGGCGCTGAAGCCCTGGTGCATGATCTGAAAGACAGCGTTCGCGTACATCAGAGCCGTTGAGCGCGTGGTGGAGTTACTATACGCGGCTACAGCTCCATCTCGCCTGTTCCCAAAAGCAGGATGATCACCAGCACAGGCAGGGTATAGAAAGCGATACGAACAGCAAATGGGAGATTTCGTATACGCATGAGAAAGAACCCTTACCTCCACTCTAGGCCACGTAATCCAGGCAATCTGCTCAGGCAAAATATTTCTTACCACTCCTGTTTAACTACTTTCAGCGTACCATGTGATAGGATGCGAGTATTTACAGGTATTATACTTTTTGATTTTGCGATCTATCTATCTGGAGCGTGATAAACCTCTAACTTCTAAGAGGGTTCCCCTGCTTGCTACGGCTCAAGCATCCGGTGAACGGGAAACGCAGCTCATCTCCCTACTTCTGGCCGACGGGAAGTTGCTTCTCCTGCTGGCTGCTTGCGGACTCAACCTGAGCGGTCTCTTCAGAGGTATTCTTCTCGATCTGCTCGGCCTGGGCCATTGGCGGCAGTTTGCTGAAACGGGCACGTAGAACGTACAGGAAGCCTTCCAGGAAGATCGCCCGCGACATCTTTGATTTGCCCACGCGCCGGTCCACAAAGACAATGGGCGTCTCGACAATCCTAAAACCGTGCTTGTGGACACGATAGGCCATCTCAACCTGGAAGCCATAGCCCTGCGACTTCACCGTATCCAGCCCGATACTTTCCAGGACATGACGCCGGTAGCAGCGAAAACCGGCGGTGCAGTCGTGAATGGGCAGCCACAGCACAGCGCGGGCGAAGATATTGCCGCCACCACTGATAAAGCGCCGCAGAAGCGACCAGTTTGGCGTGCTCCCGCCGGGAATATAGCGCGAACCAATGACCAGATCGGCCTGTTCAATCTGCTTGAGGAAATCGGGCAGGTAGCGAGGGTCGTGCGAGAAATCGGCGTCCATCTCGAAAACGGCATCATAGCCATGCTCGATTGCATATTTGAAGCCGGCAATGTAAGCCGTGCCCAGGCCCAGCTTACCGGCGCGATGCATAACATGGATGCGTGGATCTTCCGCGCTCAGCCGATCAGCTAGCTCCCCGGTGCCGTCGGGCGAATGATCATCGACGATCAAAATATCGGTTTCGGGCGCATTGGAGAAAATGTCCTTGAGCAAGGGAGGGAGATTCTCCAGTTCATTGTATGTTGGAATAATGATTAACGTTCTCATAGTGCGAGTCTTGCCCGTGAGCAAGATAAACCTCCTCTAGCGCGGTAACGCATACAACACGACGATGACAATTGCTACACACACCACAACGGTTGCGAGCATGTGCCGGTCACGCACCAGGACTTCTTCGGGGCTCCCGCCTTCCTTGCGCACATAGATCAGATAGAGGTAGCGAAACGTCCCGTAGAGCACCAGAGGAACGGTAATCATCAGGCGATGATCACCGGTATTGGCCTGGAAGGTGTAAAGGCTGTACGCGATCACCGTGGCTGTTGTCACAATCGTAATCATCTGGTCCAGCAGAGGGAGGGTATATTCTTTCAGGATCTGGCGGTGGTTGCTGGCGTCTTGTTCCATCAAAACCAGCTCGTTGCGCCGTTTGCCAAGCGCGAGCAGGAGCGAAAGCATGATCGTGACCATGTAGAGCCAGGGTGAAATGCTGACCGGAATGGCCACCGCGCCTGCCAGGATGCGCAGAGCAAAGCCGCTGGCAATAATGAACACGTCCAGCAGAACCACATGCTTTAGACGCAGGCTGTACAGAATCATCAAGGCGACGTAGAAGGCCAGAGTGCAGGCAAAGAGGAAGTTGGTCCCACCCCACGCGGCAAAGATATCTACCTCATGGATGGGCATGAAGAACAGGCCGGTCGCCAGACCAGCGCAGGCGAGCCAGAGAAAAACGATAGCGCCTTTGGCCCACGCTTCCGGCAGGGTTCCAGCCGCCAGGGGACGATACTTCTTTTTAGGATGCTGCCGGTCATTTGCCAGATCAAGCAGATCGTTGAACAGGTAAATGCTGCTCGAAGCCAGGCAGAAGGTCACGAAAGCAACCACGCCTCGCTCAAAGGAGATGAGATTGAGGAGCCGCTGTGCGAAAACAATGCCTACAAAAATCGCCAGGTTCTTTGTCCACTGCTGAGGCCGCATAGCCACGAACAGCGCTGAGAGACGACCTGTTACGCCGAGTTGTGGCGTAGCGGAGGAAATAGCTTTGGGGGAAGATGGCATCTCGTGTAACTTCCTACGTGTAACTTCCTAATAAATTCGTCGTTTCAATTCGTTGATCTTATGCAAAGTGATGCGGTGCTTGTCGGTGCTGATGTAGCCCTTGTCAGTGAAATAGCCCAGAACTTTGTTCACGCTCTCTCGCGAAGCGCCTACCATCGAAGCCAACTCCTGCTGAGTCAGGCGCACTTCGATGCGTGTGCCTCCCTCGACCTGGACACCGTGAGTCTCGGACAGTTCTAGCAATTTCTTCGCAACCCGCCCGTAAACATCGAGGAAGATTAAGTCCTCAACCATACTATCAGTATTGCGCAGGCGTTTCGAGAGTCCTTCCAGCAACTGGATCGCGATCTTAGGATTCTTCATGATCGCTTTCTGGAAGTCGCTTCTTTGTAGAGTATAGCACTCAACCCTCTCAAGTGCGATAGCATCCGCCGAGCGGGGCAGCCCATCGTAGAGCGCAAATTCCCCAACATATTCTCCCGCCCCCAGCACTGCCAGCGATATCTCCTGCCCATCTGGGCTGATCAGGCAAATCTTGACCTTGCCTTCCTTAATGATGTAGAGCACCTGGCCAGGGTCATCTCGATGGAAAATAACCTCTCCAGCGCGAAATGTGCGCCGCCTGGTCGCTGCCATCAACTCCCGCATATCCTCTTCTGCCAGATCAGCAAAAATAGGTACCTGTTTGAGATACGCGCTCTCTTGTTGTGTTTCCATAACCTGCCTGTTTCCTCTGCTCTCCTGGTTGGCCCGCTCAGTAATGATTGATTGGTCGCGCGCGTGGAATTGGCGGCACGCTTCCCCCTCTCTACTTGGCAAAAGCGGCCCCACTGACGCTTTCTTCATAACCTGATACTAACCTAATTCAAGCTATTTGGCAAGCCGTGAACGGTTGATTTCCCGGAGAGAAGCCTCTATAATACGCCTCATCTTTTAAATGTAGAGGCTATATAGCTCTGATTCCATCAAGAATCGAGCGCGGAGAGGAGAAATGAAGATGCAGAGATCACAAGCGGGATCCTCGGTTGCAACAGGAATGGCGGACGCCGGAGAGCTTGTCCAGGCTGCGAACGCCGCGCAATCCACTGTCGATGCGACTGGCAAAGACGTACCGATGGCGGGCTTTGGACTGGGCGTTCACCAGTATTTAAGCCAGTTGCTCGCGATTACCTATACAAAAACAACCACTCTGCTCGCAGCGAATATGGTGCTCTGCTCGCTGCTGCTTTCGACGCGCGCCTCAACGCTCATTCAACTGCAATTTTTCTATGTAGGCGCGGTCTTCTTTTTTTCGCTTTCCGCTATTACGAGTACGCTGGTCCTTTTTCCACGCCTGCACTATCACGACGCGAACGGCTTGATCTTCTGGCGAGCCATTCTCCTCAAGCCAACGCCGGAGGAGTATCAGGCCGCGATCCAGGCTATGGATAAAGCGGCGGTAGAAGCCGAGTACGCGAAGGATAACTGGCATATGTCCAGGACGATTCGCTACAAGGATGCCATGTTGCGCGGAGCTATCGCGCTGTTTGTTTGTGGTATGCTGTTTGCAGTCGTCGGCGTTGTCGGGCCGCTGGCTTTCAGCCATCTCTAGCCGACCAGATCTACGGCCACCAGGACCCGACTTCCAATAGAGCGCAGCAAACCGCCGCCGCTGCCTCTTCGCCTCCCAGTATACAGACAACGGGCGCGAGGGGCGCGAGATTGAGCACAGCCTCGCGCCTCGTGCTGGAGGCCAGGCTGTGAAGCAGATCGCGCAGCACAGGATAGAGCAGGGCGGGCGGTGCTTGCTGTACTGCCGGTCCTGTGTTTGCCAGCGCGCGCAAGAGAAAATGCGCCCCCTCGGCTTCTCGCGTTCTCGCCAGCATCAGTTCGAGTGCTTTTGCCCTGCCTGCCTGAGAAAGACCGGGGAGAAGTGCGGTCAGCACCTGCGCGCGATGTTGCTCATCGTCGAATGACCAGAGGGCTTCTAACATCTCTGGCAGCACTTCTTCTGGCACGCGCACCGCCAGCTTCGTGAGGAGCCAGCAGCGTGTTTCATCGAATTTTACCCTTTCCTGCATTACCTGCAAGACTGCCGGCAGAATCGCCCGCAGCACCTCCTCCGGCAAGCGGGGCACAAGCGCAGCCAGAATCCGCTCCCACCATCCCTGCGGCCACGCCTCTTTTATGGCAATCAGCCGCTCAACCCGCTCATCTGCTGACCAGGAGGCAAATGGAATATGCAGAAACGCCGCGCACTGCTCAGCAGACAAATGGGGAATGAGCGCCTCTACGACCTCTATTCGCCCCTTCTGCTCTGGCAGCGCCAGGGTTATTTCCAGCACGTCCGCGAGTTGCTCCGCAGAGAGACGCGGGATTAATGCCTTGAGGATCGATATGTGGTTGATCTGGCCTTGCAGCTCGTTCAACACTCCCAGAAACGCGCGGAAGAACTCTCGCGGCACACGCGGGGCCAGGGCCTCAAGCATCTCGGCCCGGTCCCAGGTATCCTCCATTGCACAGGCCGTTTCCCAGACATCGGGGAAGAAGCTCTCCGGCACGCGCCCGGCCAGCGCCGTTTGCAATCTGGCGCGCCGCCATTGGGCTTGGAGATTGCTCACAATCTCCCAGAATGTGGGGAAGAAGCTCTCTGGCACCTGCGCGGCCAGCGCTTCAAGCGGATCGGGCAATTCTGCTTGAGGCGCTTTCGTCCGCGTCTCCTGAAGAGGAAGTGCCTGCGCAGCCAGAAAAACGTCGGGGAAAAAGCGCTCTGGTACATATGGGGCCAGCGTGCTTATGGCGCGCGCCTGCCACTTTTTCTCTCTGACCTGCTGGATAGCTGCCCATAAGAGGGCGAAGAAGTCTTCCGACATATGCGGAGCCAGCGTTGTCAGGATACGCATCTGCCATCCTTCGTCCTCAATCTGCCGGATGGCTGTCCACAATTGCGGGAAGAACTCCTCTGGCACGCGCAGGGCCAGCGTGCCCAGCACCCACGCGCGCGGGCCTTGATCGGCTATCCTTTGAATGGCTGACCAGACGTACGCGAAGGCTCCCTCCGGTGTGTGGGGTGCCACCGCTGCCAGAACTCTCGTCCGCTCATTCTCGTCCTGTATACCGCGAACTAGCCCTAAGACTCTCGTAAAAGTGGCCTTCGAGGCATGAGCCACCAGCTGCGCCAGCACCGGAGCCTGCCAACGCTCGTGTGGCAGAGCACGGACCGCTGCCAGGAACGCGGATAACGAGCGCTCAGGCACACGCGGCGCGAGGATCTCCAGGATGCGCGCGCGGGTCTCCTCGCTTCGCATGGCTCGCACCAGCAACAGCACTTCATCAAATCCGCTTTCCGGCACGTGGGGAGCCAGCGCCAGCAAGACGCTTGCCCGGTGGCTCTCGCTGTGCAGAGTTTCAAGCGCATCCAGGACCACTGGCAGCCGGTCCGGCGGGAATGGGCTTTGCAGAGTCGCGGCAAAGCGACTAGCGGTATACGCGCAATCTCGCTCATCTTTAATGACTTGGAGCACCTGCAACATTTCGCGCACGCGTTCGCCTCTCTGCTCCTGAGGCAGCGCGGAGATCAGCGCTTCCAGCACTTGCGCACGCCTCTGCCGATTCTTCATAGCTCGAACCAGGTCCAGCGCTTCGGGCAGCAGCGTTTCTTGAATGCGCGGGGCCAGGGCAATCAGTACCTCAGCCTGGGAGAGTTCGTCGCCAATGTGGCGCACCATCGTGATCGCCTGGAGAAGCCAGGGCGCGGGCAGGCGCGGCCCCAGTTTGGTGAGAATCTGCGCACGCCGGTCGGCGCTCTGCACAGCCCATCGGAAGTCGAAGATCTCCGGCAGCATGAAAGCAAAGATTTTTGCCAGGGCCTGCTCGGAGAGACGTGGCAGGATAGCCAGTAAGGTTTGCAAGCGCTCCTCTGCGTCTTTCATGGACTGGAAGACTTGCACAATGTCAAACGGCAGGCTTTCCCATTTTCCTGCCAGCGCGATTTCCAGTTCGGCCAGCAACCAGACGCGATAGCCAGGATCTTTGATGGCCTGGATAAACTCAAGCGACCTGGGCAACCAGGCTTCTTTCAGCATGGGCACCAGTTTTGCTAGCAACTCTGCGCGCAGACCCTCGTCCCAGATGGCCTGCACGATATCCAGCGTTTGGGCCAGCAGCACCTCCGGCAAACGAGGAAAGAGGCGAAGCAGGACCGCCGCGCGCTGCTCCTCGTTTCTTATCGCCCGCACCGCCAGCAAGAATTCGGTAAGCTGCTCTTGCGGCAGGAACGGCAACAGATCGTTCAAGGCGCGGGCGCGGTCACTCTCATCCCATAGTTCCTGTGCCTCGCTCAGAGCCTGTCGCAGCCGGTCTTCTGGCAGGCAAGGGGCGAGCTTCACCAGCACTTCGACGCGATAGTCCTGGTCAATGAGATCTCCCAGCAAGTCCAGCGCCTCTTGCAGTGCCTCACTCCGTAGCTGCTCAGGCAGATGATACATCAGTTCGGCAAGCAGACGCGCGCGAAAAAGGCTGTCCCACATCTGCCGCGTTTCCTGCAATACGTCCTGGCAGAGGGTTGCCGGCAGGTGAGGAACCAGCGCCAGCAGGGTCTGCGCGCGGTAGCGCTCGTCTTGAATGTTGCGTGCCAGTTGCAGCACAGACCCCTGCTGTTCTGTTGAGAAACAAGGAGCCAGGCCTGCCAGCGCCAGCGCGATATATTCTTCTTCTGCGATTTCCTGTACCAGATCCAGCGCTTTCTCGACCAGGACCGGATAGGGCATAAGCGCCGGGGCCAGTTCAGCCAGGACGCCCGCCCGATCCGCTTCATCCGCGATAGCGCGCACCGTTTCCAGGATCTGCTCAAGCAATTCCCTGGGAAAAGCAGGGGCCAGTTCGACCAGAGCATCGAGGCGAGCATGCTCATCTTTGATGCTGGCAATGGTATCAAGGGCCTCCTGGAGGATATCTGTGCAGAGCGGCTCCTGAATGGCGGGGGCCAGCGCCACGAGTTCGCGCGCACGGGGAGCCAGATCGGCAATCAGGCGAATGCAAGCCAGGCCCTGGGCAGGTGTCCAGATCCCCGTCTGCACAGCCTCTCGCATCAGCCTGGGCGAGATATTGCTGGTCATACTGTTGATACTCACGCGGCAAAGCAGGCTACGTATCTCTGCACCCAGATATGGGGCTTGCTGCCCGCTTGCGCACGCTTGCGCATCCTCGCGTTCCGCCGCCCGCCAGGCCCGCTCGCCATCGCCCAGGAAGCCCGCGTTGGCCCGATCCAGCTTTTCCCAGGCCCGCCTCCAACCGTCGCTGACAAGTGCCAGGACGGCGGGTGCATCGGCCTCAGCGCGTTCCATGTGTGCGCCGTAGTATTGTACAATATAGGCGGAAGCTTGCTCAGGCAGCATTTCGCCCGCGTTGAGGGCTGCCAGCGTCCGCGCGCCCCACGCCAGGAAACGCTGCTCGACTTCCTCGCGCTCGGCTGGATTCAGGCGCTCCTCCAGAAAGTAGTTGGCCAGGCGCGGGTGGCTGAAGACATAGCCCTGCCTCATGCCATCGCCTATGACGAAACGCGCCAGCGGCTCCAGGTGCTGTTCAAGGTTTGTGGCCTGTAAGCCTGCCTCAGCGGGAGCGAGACTCAAAATATCGGCCTGACTCAAGGGACCTAACGCGCCGGCCAGCAGCTTCAGCACGGTCGAGGTCGCAGCCTCGCGTGCAGGCGCATCCTTGCTCCAGAGGAGGCGTTGATCGTTCCACCAGCGCTCGAAATAGCCTACCAGACCTGGCCGCATAGTGCGCAGATCCTCCGGTCGCAAACGCCGCACTTCAGCTTCGCCCCGTTCCCAGAGATCGTCAACATACAGGCGGATGAGCAGCGGGTCGCCCTCGCTCAAGCGGTGCAGTTCGGAAATAATATCGACGCGTGTGCCCAGCAGATCCACGGGAAAGCCCATCTGGACAAGTACGCTGGCGATCCCTGAGCGATCCAGTGGGTAAAGCTCAAACGCACATGCCAGGCCCTGAGCGGTCCAGCCCAGGCGCTTGAGCCAGGCGCGGGCATCCTGGTCGTTGGCGAGATAGCGCGCAGAGAGCACCACGCGCAGGCCCGGCGGTGGCTCAGTGGGAAAAAGGTCTGGTCCTGCTGTCCAGTCCGCGGCCTCGTCTACGCCATCCAGGACCAGCAGGAGCTTGCGTCCATCTGGCAACGGACGCGTCATATATGCGGTCAGTAAGCTGCGCCAGACCTCTTCGCGCGTGTGGGGGTCGGAGGGCAGTGTCTCCCCATGCAACCTGGCAAGCAGAGCTACCAGAGCTGGAAACACCACGCCGGCCAGGTTCGTGCGAAAACGAATGCTTACCGGAAAGTACACGACGGCGAGGTCTGGCCGGGCGAGTAAGCGCTGGCACCAGCGCAGGAGCAGCGCCGACTTTCCCCGGCCCGCCGGCGCTGCCAGCAGTGCATAGGGAGTCGCCTGCCGCCCGGCCAGCCAGTCATCCAGGCGCTCAAAATCCCTTTCTCGCCCTCCAAATGGCACAGGATGCCGTGGCTCACCAAGATACTCCGTGAGAAAATGTTTCACTCGCGCCGCGTCATCCGTGGGCAGGTCGCGCAAGCCCTCGGTCAGTGTCTGAATAACCACGCTGAAATCGTCCATACCTGATCTTCACTCCAGAAAGCTGCAAACCGAAAAAGTTTGCTGAAAGGATTTCCCGCTCTTGCCGAAATGCTGTCTCCTCTGTCACTTTTCAAGCTCTGTCTCAGCCATTGTTGCATTATAACATGGGCTTCTCTCGTTGGCTACGGGTTGCTTGCGCCGGCGGGAACGCGTTTCTCCTCTGGTTCGGCTTGATCTCAACGCGAAAATGGGATACCTTAAAGCCAGAAAAAAAGCGGCGCCGGCATCCGGGGCCGCGTTGCTGCAATGGAGCAGCTAGAAGAGAAGCTTTGTATGTCGAAACAATCCTGTGGACCATTGACCGATACGGTCGTGATGGTCGCGCCCGAACAGTTTGGCTTTAATCCTGAGACCGCGCAGACAAATACCTTCCAGTCAGGGCCCGTTGGAGAACGCGACACGCCCGCACGGCTGAGAGAGGCGGCATGCAGTGAGTTTCAGCGAATGGTAGAGATCCTCAGGAGCCACCAGATTCGCGTGTTGCTGCTGCGTGGGCGTGAAGATGTGGTCACGCCGGACGCGGTCTTTCCCAATAACTGGTTCTCCCATCACCGGGAAGATATCCTTGTGCTCTATCCTATGCTCGCGCCCAGTCGGCGGGCCGAACGTCTACCAGATCGGCTGCTCGCTTTGCTGAGGAGCGTCTCCTGCTCGCCGCAGGTCATCGACCTTGCGCCGCGCGAGCAGGAAGGGTTGTTCCTGGAAGGCACAGGCAGCCTGGTGCTGGATCGCGTGCATAAAGTTGTCTTTGCTATGGAATCGCCACGCACAAGCAGGCGCGTTCTTGACGAGTGGTGCCGCAGGATGGGCTACACCGCCTGCTTTTTCCGTGGCTACGATCAACTGAGCCGGCCTGTTTACCATACCAACGTCTTTATGAATATTGGCGACGGCTTCGCGGTTGCCTGCCCGCAGGCTATCGCGGACTGCGCTGAGCGCGCAACCTTCGAGTCTACCTTGCGCGATCTGGGCAAGGAACTTGTACCAATCTCACCCGCGCAACTGCATGCCTTTTGCGGCAATATGTTGCATCTGCGCTCACGGGATGGACGGCGCAAGATCGTGCTCTCGCAGACCGCGCTGCGCGCTTTCACGCCGAAGCAGCTCAGCCAGCTTGAGCGCTATGGCGAGCTGGTAGCAATCGCTGTTCCCACGATTGAGCGCATTGGTGGCGGCAGCGTGCGCTGTATGCTGGCGGAGGTGTTTCCACCTGCGTGATAAAGCCATACAGTGATATAATAGGTGCTGCAATGATCTCAGCGCAGCACTCTACACTTTTTGTTGGAAGGGACATATCTCGCATGACCAAAAGAGCCGTTGTCCTGCTCTCAGGAGGACTCGATTCAAGCACCGTTCTGGCCATTGCCCACGCGGAGGGGTACGAGTTGCACACCCTCTCGTTCGACTATGGGCAGCGTCACCAGCGTGAGGTTGACGCTGCTGCCGCCGTAGCCCGCCACTATGGTGTGGTTCAGCAGAAGACCGTGAAGATCGATCTGCGCGCCTTCGGGGGCAGCGCCCTGACCGCCGATATCGCTGTGCCGCACGCGCGCAGCCTGGAAGAGATGGCGCGTGACATTCCCATAACCTATGTGCCGGCCCGTAACACCATCTTTCTCTCGTTTGCCCTGGCCTACGCCGAAGTGAGCGAGGCCAACGATATCTTTCTGGGCATTAACGCCATCGATTACAGCGGCTATCCCGACTGCCGGCCAGAATATCTGGAAGCGTATGAGCGCATGGCTAACCTCGCTACTCGCGCCTCCACCCAGGATGGGCGGGTTATCCGTTTGCATGCACCCCTGATGTATATGGGCAAGGCCGAAATCGTGCGCAAGGGCACGGAGCTTGGCGTGCCCTATGAGCTCACCTGGAGTTGCTACGAGGGAGGCGAACGCGCCTGCGGAAGCTGCGATAGCTGCCTGCTGCGCCTCAATGGCTTCGCCGAAGCTGGCTTGCATGATCCAGTCGTCTACGCCGGCAAGTAGCGTCGGTATTCCGGGCGCGGGCCCCGGTAATTGGGGGCACTGTGTTCGGCAAAGATGATGGTCTTAATATTGCCGCGCACAGTGAAGTCCCCGACTACACGCATCCAGCGAGGCTGGAGCAACGCGACCAGTTCATCCAGGATCAGATTCGTGGCTGCTTCGTGGCTGATCTGCCGGTTGCGATAGCTATTCATATAGAGCTTCAAGCTTTTCAGTTCAACCACGTATTGGTCCGGCACATAATCAATTACAATTGTCGCGAAATCGGGGAAGCCCGAACGCGGGCAGAGGCAGGTAAACTCCGGGATCTCAAAATGCGCCACATAGTCGCGTTCGGGATTAGAATTGGGCCACGCTTCTAACCTGTTCGCCTCGATCTCCTCTATGCCATACCGCCCCGGCGTGCGCTGGCGGCTCTCTTTCTCCTGATTTTCCATGCTCGTTGGGTTTTCTCCTCGCAGGGGTCGCTTGCACAGGCAAGCAAGTACTGTTCTACACAAAACTGCGCGGGAGAATCGTAGCACAAGCAGGTGAGCGAGGCAAGCTCGCAGCTCTTCGTGGAGGGCCGGTAGCGGGCGAGCTGTGTTGAGGAGAGCGCCCGGCCTGCACTACGCGCCCTTTCATCATTGCTCATGTTCGCTTCCTTTCTTAAGAGGCATCTTCATCTGACAACTTGTCAAGCGCTTGTTCAGTAATCATCTCGGAAAACCAGATGATAAAGCGCGCGTCCCACTCGCGGGCTTCTTCGTCCACTTGTCGTGCGTACAGATAGCTGAACTGGCGCAGCGCGTTGAAGATTGCATCCCAGGTGCGGATATGCTCCTGGCACCAGTGGAAGAACCGCTCTGCCGACTCCATCAGCTGCTTGCGGTCCACTTTGCAGGAGGCCGGCAGGTCGGCAGCCAGATCAACCGCCCAGATGCGCCGCGTGGCTTCGGTGGCGTGACGCTCCGTGCTGTTTTGCGGTAGATTCAGGTGCCAGATCAACCATTGGATCAGGAAGGTATTGTCCGGGTCATTTGTCGGTAGCCTGAACGACGGCGAGGAAAAACGCGTCGTCTCACCGGACAGGTTAGCCCAACCGAGCAGCGGAAGTTCGTGGAAGCCATTCTCCACAAACCAGGTGATGAAGGCAGCTTCGAGCAGGGCCGGGGCGAGACCATCCATCACGGTCCTATGGTGAGCCAGGAATTCATCTACGTAGACCTGCATATCCTGCTTCTTACGGATATGGCGCAGAAACCATTGATAGAACTCTACAAAGGTACTAAACAGCTCTTCTTTGTCGAGATGCGGCCAGGGGCGCAAGTCGGCAAGCTGCTCCAGCGCGAGCGAACGCACCAGTGACTTTCTTTTTTTCATCGTTTTCCTCTTCTTCTTCACAGAAATCGTAGCTTTACAAATGGTCCAGCCTGCGGAAATGGCAGCCGATTGGCATGGCTGTGCGCTACCCTGGTTGCAGCCGCCAGGGCGAGGGAGTGATATGCGAGAAGAAGAGTTGTGTCTGTGTGATCAGGTGAGAGATGCCGCGCACGCAGACGGGAACAAACATTACGTGGAACGCGCTCAGAGGACGGTTTACGCAGGACAGCACAAAGGATAATATGGGGGAACGCTTTACAGAGGATGCTATCAGAGGGAACGTTGTCGAGTTGCAGCGGCGTTTGCTTCCGCGCCGGCAGACCAGATGCTTACGCATAGTTCGCGGCACGTGTGGCAGAGGGGTTCGGCTGCCATAAGCATGTGTGGACATATGGTGAAATCCTCTCCATCACCAGCATACACAATACAAGGATGAAACTTTTCGACTGGGAATTTCTTAATAAAAGGATCTACTGCTTCATCACATCTTTCCATCCACCGTTGAAGATTCGTAACCCCACAGAAGCAGTAGACAGAAAATCGTCGCTGGATTAAAAAGCCGCGTAGGCTTTCTTGACGCTCATTTCTCCTTTCTGTTTTTACTATATACCCCCACCAAATCGACAGCCGTCAAACTGCATCAGGAAGGCATCGCGGGCAACAAAGTGCCGGGGAGAAGTATCCTGGGAGCGTAGGAAAATCCCAAATCAGGACCGGTCCTGTCACCAATTGGCTGTATACTGCTTCTGGAGAGAACAAAAACGTAGCAAACGGATTTTTTTAAAGAAGAGGTACGCATTGAAGAACCCATTCGTCGTTCTTTGGGCGCATGGTCCAGCCTGGGTTGAGGGCCAGACCGTGAGAGTGCAGCCGTATTGGGATGAGCACGCTGCTTTCATGGACCGGCTTTTTGCAGAGGGCATGATAGTGCTGGGCGGCCCTTTCGTCGATGATACGGGGGCAATGGGGATCTTTGAAGCCGAAAGCGAGCAGGATTTAGCCGATCTGCTCGCGCGCGATCCGTTTGTGATCCATGAGGTCTTCACTCTCAGCAGCCTCAAGCAGTGGCGGCTTTTCCTGGATGCGCGCCGCGCGAGTCGGTAGGAACTGAGCGCAGGAGGACGGGGGCCACCTGGCGGCTCATGTCCTCCTGCGTGTGGATTGCGCCTTATTTTTTCGTCGCCGCGTGCAGCTCCCCGATATACTGCCGCACTGCCTCGGCCTGCTCATCCGGCGCGTACACGTCGAGCAGCTTCACCAGAGCGCTGCCAACCGCCGCGCCGTCGGCCAGTTGCACCACCGTCGAGATATGCTCAGGTTTGGACAGGCCAAAGCCGACTACCAGCGGTAGGTTGTACTCTTTCGTATAGCCATTGACCCTGGTGAGGAAGGCAGCGAGATGAGGCGGTAGTTTGTCGCGGACACCAGTAACGCCGCTGAGCGAGACGCAGTAGACGAAGCTACCGGGGATGGTCGCGACCTGGCGAGCGATACTTGCAATGCGCGCGTCCGGTGTAGTTGGCGGAATCAGGAAGCTCATAGTCAGACCAGCTTGCACGGCGGTTGTTTGCAGTTGCGCAGCCTCTTCGGGCGGCAAGTCGGGGATAATCAGCCCGCAGACACCGCTGGCTGCCGCGTCCTGACAGAAGCGTGCGAGGCCATAGGTCAGGATGGGATTGTAGTAGCCCATCAGGATCAGGGGCACCCGGCTCCGGGCTGCGATCTGGCGCGCGACCTCCATGCAGCCGCGTATGGTCATGCCACGCTCGATAGCCGCGTGTCCGGCGTGCTGAATGCTCACACCATCGGCCAGCGGGTCGCTAAAGGGCATACCTAGCTCGATAATGTCGGCTCCGGCCTCTGCGGCGGCTATAACAGCCTCGACACTCTGCTCCGCTGAGGGATAGCCGCACATAAAGTAGGGGAGCAGCACACCCCGCTTCTCATTGCGGGCCGCGTCAAAGACCGCGCGCACGCGTAGCGCCGGCGCACTGGCAGTCGTGGACGAATTGTTGCTTGTTGTTTGCATATTTGTGAATCTTTCGTTGATCTTTCGTAGCAAGAATCGTGTGTATTGGGAGCCGGTTCATGGAACGGTGCTCCCATTCCTGCATCTACCCGGGGTTGAAAAAATCAAAGCGTCACTCCCAGCGCTTTAGCCACCGATATCATGTCTTTGTCCCCGCGCCCCGAAAGGTTAAGGATTACCAGGGAGCCGGCAGGCAGGTGGCCTTGTTCGCCCATCTGCAGCAGATAGCCGAGGGCGTGGGCGGATTCGAGCGCGGGGATGATGCCTTCGCTGCGACTGAGTTCTTGCAGGCCGCGCAGGGCGGTGGCGTCGCTGGCGGAGACGTAGGTTGCGCGCCCGCTCTCTTTGAGGTAGCTGTGTTCGGGGCCGACGCCGGGATAGTCCAGGCCGGCGGAGATGCTGTGCGTCTCGCTGACCTGCCCGTCCTCGTTTTGCAGCAGGTAGCTGTAGGCCCCGTGCAGCACGCCCGGGTGGCCGGCGCTCAGGGTCGCGGCATGCCTGCCCGTCTCGATGCCCTCGCCGGCTGCCTCGACGCCAATTAGCTGTACCTGCGCGTCGTCCGCGAAAGGATAGAAGAGGCCGATGGCATTGCTGCCCCCGCCCACACACGCGATGGCGTAATCAGGCAGGCGGCCCTCCGCTTGCAGGATCTGCTCGCGCGCCTCCTGGCCGATCACCGTTTGCAGGTCGCGCACTATCAGCGGGTAAGGATAGGGGCCTGCCGCCGTGCCGAAGAGGTAATAGGTCGTCTCGACGTTCGTGACCCAATCGCGGATGGCCTCGTTGATCGCGTCTTTGAGCGTGCGGCTGCCGCTATCTACCGAACGCACCTCGGCGCCCAGCAGCTTCATACGGAAGACGTTGAGCGACTGGCGCTGGATATCTTCCGCGCCCATATAGATGATGCAATTCAGGCCGAGCATCGCGCAGACCGTAGCCGTGGCCACACCGTGCTGGCCCGCGCCCGTCTCGGCGATGATGCGCTGCTTACCCATGCGTTTCGCCAATAGCCCCTGGCCGAGCGCGTTATTGATCTTGTGTGCGCCCGTGTGAGCCAGGTCCTCGCGTTTCAAATAGACCTTCACGTCCTGCGCGACCATCTGCGAGAAGCGTGGCACATAGTAAAGCGGCGTGGGGCGGCCCACATAGGTACGCAGGAGATCGCTCAATTCTTTCTGGAACGCCTGGTCCTGCGTGGCCTCGCGGTACGCCTGCTCTACTTCGGCCAGCGGAGCCATCAAGCTCTCCGGGACAAACTTGCCCCCGAAATCTCCGAAGCGCCCGCGCTCATCCGGGTACGCTCCGTGCCGGTACGTGTTCTGTGGAAGATGTTGTTGTATCTGCATGATATATCACTTTCTTTTTAATAACCCAAAACCTGCCATAGAGGACCGATTCCATCGGCCCTCTATGGCAGACTAAATGGTTGAGCTGCTTCGTTACCCAGTTCGCAGCGAGGGTAGCGATGATGCAAAACCATTCACGGGTTGGTGGTGTTTTGTTCATTTCTGACCTGGGCGATAAACTTCCGAATCTTATCCTCATCTTTGACTTTGTTCGTTTCGACTCCGCTGCTTACATCGACGCCCCAGGGCCTGACCTGATTCAGGGCTTCGCGGACGTTTTCGGCTTGCAGGCCGCCGGCCAGGAAGATGCGCTGCTGGCTGGCCACGTCGCGAGCGATGGTCCAGTCGTGAGTTGCGCCACTGCCGCCCCAGCCTGCCGAGGGCGTGTCGAGCAGGAGACGCCAGGTGACATCCTGATACGCCTGAAGCTTGACGGGATCAAGCGGGCCGCTCACGTGCAGGGCTTTGAGCACCGGACGCTGGACGCGCTGGCAGAATTCGGGTGGCTCGTTGCCATGCAGTTGAACGATATCTAGATCCGCTACTTCGGCCACTGCATTGATAAAATCGGCTTCTTTGTTGACGAAGAGGCCAACTACTTCGACCTGTGTGCGCATCTCTTTGAGAGTTTGCACGAGCCGGCGTGCGTGCAGAGGCTCCACGTAACGATGGCTGGATCGGTGGAAGACCAGGCCAACCAGGTCCGCGCCGGCCTCGACGGCTGCGTGCAGGTGACGCGTATGGCTCAGGCCGCAGATCTTGACCTGGATATCCTGGTTCGCGCCGCGCAGGAGTTGGGCAAGCTGGCCGGGAATGTCGTTGGAAGTAACCAGTGATTCGCCTACCAGCATGGCTGCGATATCATAGCGGGCCAAGCGGCGCGCATCTGCCGCGCTGTGAATGCCGCTTTCGGCCACCAGTGCGCGATCCGCCGGAATGAGCGGGCGCAGGTCGCGGATCAGGCCGGGATGCATCTCGAAGGTACGCAGGTCGCGGCTGTTCACGCCGATAATCATAGCTCCCGCCGCCACGGCTCGCCGAACTTCCGCCGCGCTGTGTGTCTCCACCAGGCAACACATGCCCAGATTGTGGGCGATATGTAACAAATGCCGGAGCCGCTCGTCGTCCAGGATTGCGCAGATCAGCAAGATCAGGTCCGCGCCCCATGAGCGAGCCTCGTAGACCTGATACTCGTCGAAGATAAAGTCTTTGCATAGCACCGGCACGCTGACTGCCTGCTTGATGGCCGTGAGATAGGCCGGCGAACCCTGGAAAAAGTGGGGCTCGGTTAGCACCGAGATCAGCGAAGCCCCACTCTGTTCGTAGGTTTTTGCCAGGCTCACGGGATCGAAATTGGGAGCCAGCAGGCCCTTCGAGGGTGAGGCGCGTTTGACCTCGGCGATCACGTGGACCGCATTATTCGAGCGCAGAGCAGCCAGCGCGTCGCGAGGGGCGGGCTGTGCCGCTGCTCGCGCCTGTACTTCCTGCACAGGAACCTCGTGTTTGCGCTCTTCCAGGTCAGCCCTGCTGCGCGCAACAATCTGTTCAAGAATCATGTTTGTTTGCCTGCCTGTTCAGTGTTGCGCGTTGGAGCACTCGATGACGGCCTCCAGTTTCTGCGCGGCCTTCCTTTCGCGTAGAGTAGACCGCGCCAGCTTCACGCCGTCAGCCAGCGAATCGGCCTGCTCGTTGGCGAAGAGCGCGGCTCCGGCATTGAAGCAGAGCATGTCGGTCGCGGGGCCGGCGAGGTCGTCGCTGAGCAGGCGGCGTAATAGCGTGGCGTTGTGGCCTGGGTCGCCGCCCTGGATAGCTTGCCGGTCGCTGGTACGAGTCAGGCCAACGTCTTCGGGCGCGATAGAGTATTCGCGCAGGTCCTCGCCGTGACGAACCTCGCAGACGCGCGTTGGTGCAGCCAGCGAGCATTCGTCGATGCCGTCTTCGCCGTGAATAATCAGCGCGTGCTTGCAGCCCAGGCGCAGCAGCACTTCGCCCATCTTGCGCAGGAGCGAGGGGTCGGGCACGCCCAGCACCTGGTACGGCGTGCGCGCGGGGTTGGTCAGCGGACCCAGAATGTTAAAAATCGTGCGGATGCCGATCTCGCGCCGCGCTGGCCCCACGTGCTTCATAGCCGGATGATAAGCTGGCGCGAACATAAAGCCGAAGCCGGTTTGCTCGACGCAGATGGCAACCTGCTCAGGACCCAGGTCGATACGCGCTCCCAACGCTTCCAGCACGTCAGCACTGCCACATTTGCTGGTGGCGGAGCGGTTGCCATGCTTGGCTACGGATGCCCCGGCGGCTGCGGCCAGAATACCCGCTGCAGTCGAAACATTGAACGTGCCAGCGCCATCGCCGCCGGTGCCGCAGGTATCCAGAGCAAGCTCCGCCGTCTTGCTCTCCAACGTGACTTGCACAGCCTTCGCGCGCATCACCCGCGCGCAGCCAGCGATTTCCTCGACGGTTTCCCCGCCTGGCCGCAGGCGCAGCGCCGTGAGAAACGCCCCGATCTGTGCGGCTGTCGCTGTGCCAGTCATAATCTCTTCCATCACTGCTGCCGCCTCACCTTCGCTGAGGGTTGCGCCGGCAGCTACTTGAACAATTGCGTCGCGTATCATCGTGAATACTCCTTTGCGGTGCTGGTCGTGCTTACTTGCAATGGGTGCGATGCTAAGAAATTGCGCAAAATATCTTTACCGACAGGCGTCATAATCGATTCAGGATGGAACTGTACACCCTGCACGGGGTATGTGCGGTGGCGCAAGCCCATAATCAGGCCGTCGGCTGTTTCGGCGGTAATTTCCAGTTCGCCGGGCAGCGTGTCGCGCTCGACGATCAGACTGTGATAGCGGTTGGCCTGGAAGGGCGAAGGCAAGTCGTGCAGCACGCCCTGGCCGCGATGATAGATCAGCGAAGTCTTGCCGTGCATCGGCTCCGGCGCGCGGATTACGCGTCCTCCGTAGACCTGACCGATAGCCTGGTGGCCCAGACAGACGCCCAGCAGCGGGATACGTGGCCCGAAGCGCTCGATGATCTGGCAGGAAAGTCCGGCCTCGTTCGGCGTGCAGGGGCCGGGCGAGATCACGATATATTCAGGCTGTAGCGCCTCAATCTCGTCGAGCGTCACCTGATCGTTGCGGTACACCTCGATCTGCGCGCCCAGTTCGGCCAGGTATTGATAGAGATTGTAGGTGAAGCTATCGTAGTTATCGATAAGTAAAAGCATGGCCCTGGTTCTCCTTTGCTGTGGCAATTTGCTTTGCCATGTCCAGCGCGCGCAGCAGCGCCCCGGCCTTATTCAAGCTCTCCTGATACTCCTGCGCCGGATTTGAATCGGCCACGATCCCGCCTCCGGCCTGGATATACGCTTGCCCATCCTTCACAACCATCGTGCGCAGGGCAATCGCCGTGTCCATGTTGCCCGAATGGCTGAAATAGCCGACCGCGCCCGCGTAGACACCGCGCTGTTCGCCCTCCAGCTCGCTGATGATCTCCATCGCGCGGATCTTGGGTGCGCCCGAAACTGTACCGGCAGGGAAGCCAGCGCGCAGCGCGTCATAGAGCGAGACGTCCGGCCGCAATTGTCCAGTCACGTTCGAGACGATGTGCATTATGTGCGAATAGCGCTCGATCTTCATACAATCCGTCACCTTGACCGTGCCCGGCTGGCTCACGCGTCCTACATCGTTGCGCCCCAGGTCCAGGAGCATCACATGCTCCGCCAGCTCTTTGGGATCAGCGAGCAACTCTTCGGCCAGATGGTCATCCTCGGAGGGAGTCGCGCCGCGTCCACGCGAGCCGGCAATGGGATGGATCGTGACTTCGTTCTCCTCGACGCGCACCAGCAGTTCAGGCGAGGCTCCGATAATATGAAAATCCTGTAAATCCAGGAAAAACATGTAGGGCGAAGGATTGATCGCCCGCAGAGCGCGATAGATTGTGAAAGGCGCGACCGTGACCGGACAGCTCAGACGCTGCGAAAGCACCACCTGGAAGATATCGCCAGCGCGAATATATTCTTTCGCTCTCTCCACCATCGCCTCGAACTCGACCTTCGTGCGGTTGGAACTCATCGGTGCGGGAGGAGCGTCCTCGCGCGGCTGAGGTTCGGGCGGAAAGCGCAATTCCTGGCCCAAGCGCTGCTGAATGTCCGCGAGGATGGCTGCGCAGCGATAGTACTCCGCCTCCAGATCGGGCGCGTCGAGGTGCAGGTGCGTCACGGCGCGCACACGGTGCTTGAGGTGGTCGAAGACTAGCATAGTTTCGGTGAAGCAGAAGACTGCTAGAGGCAGGTTCAGCGGGTCCTTCTCCGGCAGGGGCAGGCGTTCAAAACGCGCCACCGCTTCGTAGGCCAGGTAGCCAATTGCTCCGCCGTGAAAGTGCGGCAGCGCGTCGTGCCTCTTCTCAAGGGGCGGAAGTAAGTAGTACTGGCCTAATTCGGCCTGGATGATATCTAAAGGATCGTGACAGGGAACTTCTTCGGTGCGGCCTGTGCCCTCCGGCGAGAGATAGCGCAGCGTGGCCGTCTCGCCGCGATGTGTAAAAACCAGGTAAGGATCGAGGCCGATGAACGAGTAGCGCGCGATCTGCTCGCCACCGGCCACGCTCTCTAAGAGGAAGCTATACGGGCCGCGTGCGGTTTTACAATAGGCAGAGACCGGCGTTTCCACATCGGCCAGCAAATCGCTGCACAGCGGCAGCAACGGGTGTCGCGTATCCTGCTCACCGGCAGACTGCTCCTTGAGGGCGGCGGCGGTTCGCTGCACTTCAGCAAAAGTTGGATGATACATTGTTTCTCTCTGTTTCCAAAGCTCAGTATACTGACCGGACAACAGCCGGTGCATACATTGCCCGATTCGTCTCTACAAGCCGTCAGGATACGTCGTCAGCCTTTACCCCAGGCCGACGACGTTTTTCATGTGTTGCAACGTTGCTTCTGCCGTGGGACGCACGTTGTCCGCGCCCTGCTTGAGGATACTCTCCAGGGTTGGCAAGTCGTTGATGAGTTCGTTGTAGCGTTGCTGGATCGGCGTCAGCGTCTCCACCAGGTGCTCGGTGAGCACGCCCTTAAAATCACCATAGCCCTTACCCGCAAACTCTGCCTCGATCTCTGCCTGAGACTGGCCGGTCAGAGCCTGGTAGATGGTCAGCAAGTTTGTGATGCCGGGGCGCGCGGGATCGAAGGTCACCAGGCGCAGCGAATCGGTCGTCGCGCGAGCAATCTTCTTCTTGATCGTTTTAGGATCGTCCAGCAGATTAATGCGCGAATTCGGATCGGGGGCGCTCTTACTCATCTTGGCCGTTGGATCATCCAGCGCCATCACACGCGCGCCGGCTTCACCAATCTTCGCTTCAGGAATGGTGAAAACCTCCTCTTGATAGCGGCTGTTGAAGCGCTGCGCCAGGTCGCGCGTGAACTCGATATGCTGGCGCTGGTCATCGCCGACCGGCACCAGGTGAGTCTGGTAGAGCAGAATGTCGCAGGCCATCAGGACCGGGTAGCAATACAGACCCGTATCCACCGTGTCCGGGTGCTCGCCCGCCTTCGTCTTAAACTGCGTCATACGGTTCAGCCAGCCCACCGGCGTGAAGCATTCAAGAATCCAGCTCGCCTCGGCGTGCTGGCGTACGTGGGACTGGATGAAGAAATTGCAATACTTCGGGTCCAGGCCACAGGCCAGGTACAGAGCCGCCAGCTTGCGCGAGTTGAAATGCAACTCTTTAGGATCAATCGGCAGTGTGATCGCGTGCAGATCAACGATACAGAAGATGTTCTCAAATTCCTCCTGCGTAGCGACCCAGTTGCGAATGGCCCCCAGATAATTGCCCAGGTGGATATTACCGGTTGGCTGGATGCCCGAAAAAACGCGTTTCCTCATAGATGCCTCTGCCTGTTTGCCGGTCGCCGCTTGCGTTGCCGGAACCTGTGTCTCGACTGACATCGCTCTCCCTCCATACATACAAAAAATGCCAACAAAAAACGCCACTCATCCCTTGCAAGGGACGAGAGGCGCGAAGCTTTCGTGGTGCCACCCTGATTCAGATTTCTCAGCCCTGGCCATTTTCGCGTCTGCTGGCGGGCGGAAAAATCCCTCTTTTCCGGGTACATCGATATACCCTATCCTCGATAACGGGGGACACTCCGATTGAGCATTACTAGCCACGTAGACACGTAGCGTTCTTCTCTAGCTCCCAGGCCCATTCTATGGCAGCATTGGATCGGTTTCCACCAGCCCCGACTCTCTTGGCCGCAGCGAAGCCATATACTCTTCCTGATCGTCGCTCTAGCTATCTGATTGTCAACTTAAGGTAAGTATACAGAGCGTTTTGAAGGTTGTCAAGAGCCACCTGTCTTGCATTAAATGCTCAAAGTACATCATAGAAGACCGCTTCAGCATGTCCAGCTCCGATTTATCAGGGGCCTCCCGCAGTGTGATCAGCCTGCTACCACAGCCGAGCGCCCGCCGTCTCTGCCGAAGAGGTGAGGCCAGAGCGCGCTACATATCAGGGGAATTTCCCGCCTTCGAGCCAGTAGAGGGCCAAGCTTCATCCTCGTTGGTTCCGTTGGCTCACAAGGACTCGCAACTCTTGAAAACCGTGTGACGAGAAGTCTGTCTGCATTCTGCTTGCCAGAGCGCCGATTTCGTGGGATTCAACGGGACAAAAGCTCCAACTGTCTTGACTAAGATATATAATTATCGATACAATGTTGCCCATAAGTGTAAGAGCGTCAGCAGATCATTTTAGCAAAATGGAAACATTTTGTACGGATGTAGTATGAGGGAACATACTGATGAGTGAACGCGTTGGGCAGCAGATCGGCCATTATCGGATTGTTCGCTTGCTGGGCAGCGGGGGCTTCGCAAACGTCTATCTTGGCGAACATATATATTTGCATACTCAGGCAGCTATCAAAATGCTGCAAACGCGTCTGACTGAAGATGATCTGGCCTTTTTCTTGACCGAAGCTCGCACGATTGCTAATCTCACTCATCCTCATATCGTCCAGGTGCTCGACTTTGGCGTCGAAGAGCAGACCCCTTTTCTGGTGATGACCTACGCGGCCAACGGCTCGTTACGCCAGCGCTATCCCTCCGGCACGCGCGTTGCCCTGGCTGAAGTCGTCAACTATGTCACACAGATAGCTGAAGCTCTGCAATATGCGCACGCACGTAGACTCGTGCATCGCGATGTCAAGCCTGAGAATATGCTAATGGGGCAGGATGGCAAGATTCTCTTGAGTGATTTCGGGATCGCGGTGGCTTCTCAGGATACTCACCAGCGTGAGCGGCAGAAGGTCAGAGGGACGGCAGCATATATGGCCCCGGAACAACTGCAAGGCAAAGCAGGAACTGCCAGCGATCAGTACGCGCTAGGCATCGTGGTCTATGAGTGGCTTACGGGCCAGCAGCCGTTCCAGGGTTCTTTTATCGAAATCAGCAATCAGCATCTCTGCACGCCCCCGCCGCCTTTGCGCGAGAAAGCTCCGTATCTTCCTTCTCTGGTCGAGGATGTTGTGGCCACCGCGCTCAGTAAAGATCCAGACGACCGTTTCCCGACCATTCGCGCCTTCGCCTACGCGCTGAGCAGGTGCGTGGATGAATCCTCATCCACGCCGTTTGTATCTATTTCCTCTGACGAGCAGGATCCTGTCACTCCGGCCAGTTCGCCGTTCAGTACAGAGGTCAGTGCAGAATCAGAATCTTTGCTATCCGCCGAACAGGACACTCCTCTTTTACCTCAGCGCCGGCGGGCTGCGGCGATCTGGGAAAACAGGTGGTACCGTTTCGCCATCGTGGGCTTACTTCTTCTCTTGCTGGTAGCCTCCAGCGTGAGCGCTATTTCCTTACTCATGCGTCACAGCAGCGGCACGCAGACCACTGGCATATCTCAAGGCAAAAATATTGATCACACCCCTGCCGGCCCGACGACGCCTGGCAGCGGCACATCTGTTCCTGGGCAAACCCCAGTGCCTGGCGGCACGCCCATTCCTACCAGAAACCACCCATCGGCGACGGCTACTGCTACTGCGCCAGGCGCCGAATCTTCTCCAACGCCGTCGCCGACAGCCACTGCCTCAGGTCCCGTAACGATCCCTGAAAATCTGCAATTAACATGTGTGACGGGGTGCAATGTTGCGATAGCTGTCACGCTCAATACGGTGGAGATTAACCGCCAGACGAGCGCAACAGTCTTCAATTTCACTGTGCAGAACGAAGGTCAAGGGGCATGCCCAGGCATGCACGCCAGTACGCTCTATCTGCAAGGCCCGTCTGGGCAGCAATTCCAGGGCGGCCCGCCAGGTGGCTTTACGACGGCTCAAACGTTGCCAAAAAATGAAACGGTCACGGAGTACAGCACCTTTGCCTTCACGCCCGCCTCCGGTATTACATATACGCTCAACTCCGGTGTTTCCTGTAACTCAGGCACGGAGACATTCCAGGCGGAGACGCTGACGTTCTAGGGGAACGATCTATGCCTGTTCTTCCGGCGGCTTTAGGCTGAGGTCGCAGCATTGTCAGGCGGCCGGGTGGGTGTGGAGAGCTGCATTGAAAAAGGCGATCAGGCGCTGGTCGAACTCGTTGGGGTGGAGGAAACGGGCCTCGGTATGACCGGCATCGGGAACTTCCCATAATTCACGAAGAGAAGCGCGAGACGCATTGTACAGGAGACGTGCGTCTCCTGGCATGGTGACTGTATCTTTCATGTCTGCAATAGCATAAAACGGGCGCTGGCCCAGGGCTGCCATATCGTCAATGTTGCGCATGTTGCTCAGATCAACGCCTGTGCGCAAACGATACAGCGTGAGTACTGGCCAGTCGACCCAGGATGGCAGCCCCACACGTGGCGCTGTCACCTGCTCGAGGGTCGTCACCAGACTGGCAAAGGGACTTTCTACGGCCACCGCCCGCCAGGCCGGCATCAGAGCCGCCGCGTGAATGGCGGTCATAGCGCCCATGGATGTCCCGTAGATCCCCAGCCTGCTTTGATCTACATCGGGCCGCTTCTGCAGATAGGCGAGTGCTGCCGCAACGTCGCGTGTCTCATCCAGGCCATACGTGCAAATTGTTCCACCGCTTACTCCCTGCGCCCGCTGGTCGATGAGCAGCAGGGCGTACCCGTTCCAGTGCAGGGCATCTACCAGGGTAGGGTAGGTGCTCTTGATGGAAGAAGGGCGGGTCAGCGGACAGCCGTCCTTCGTCTCAACGACAGGGCAGACGCGGGTGAAGACGGTTCGGTTGTCTGAAATCCCGTGCAGCAGAAGCAGTGTCGGCGCTTTTCCTTTGTCTCCTGGAGCCGGAACAAACCATCCGCGAATGATGATATGGTCGCTGGTTTCAAACTGCACGGTCTGATAGGGGACGGTCGGAGGATGCGTGAGCGCAACCCGTTGAGGATACATCAGAAGATTGCAAAGATACCAGTCGAGCAGAAAAAGCAGCAGACCTACGAGGATCAACAGAGTTCCGGCGGATACGACCAGACGGAGAACGCGGAAGCGCTTTCGCCGTGGAGGAGCCGGAGGCGTTTTGCGTCCTTCCTTCTCTGGAGCAGAGGCGAAGAGACGCTTCGCCACCAGTACATTGTGCCTGACCGTGTCTGCGAGACGGATTGGCACGGGCGCGTAAGCCCCGGGAGTCGTCAAGACGGTCTGGGCGGAGAGGAGTGCCCGCAAGTGCCTGGCCTCCTCCAGAGGAGTCAAGGGTCTGGTATGCGGCTGCTGGCTCCAGATGATCTGGCGTGCATCGCTAATCTCAATCAGGACGCGCAGATCATGAATAGGCTGGCACGGCAGTTGCACACCAGGGACAATGGAGACCATCGCCTGATGCAACTGGCGCAGGAGCGCCCACTGCTCTTCTTGTTGCCTGGCTCTGGCTGAGGCCAGCGGACGCAGCAAAAGAAGGAGCCAGCTTTCTGGTAGGATGTAACTACAGGCTAACAGTAGCGCAGTGACCACGAGGCTGATATGGTAGATCGCGTTGAGCACAATGCGATCTCGTCCCTGTCCGCAGAAGGCTAGCACGACTCCCCCCTCGACCAGAACTAAGGCCAGAGCGTTGACCAGGAAGGCCAGCAGGCCCAACCCCAGACGCCCGTGGTCAAGCGGATAGCTGATCCGTCGCCAGCATTGGAAATACACCTGGATAATCAGCACATCGAGCGACAGCAGGGCCAGATACCCCAGGGCGCTCTCTGCCAGGGACAGCAAGGAAGGCGCGTAGGTGGGGTCGGTGCTATCGTAGACCGGCGCGTTCTCGCCCAGGCAGAGGTCGAGGCAGATGGTGGACGCAACCAGGAGCAGGGTATACCAGAAAATCTTGCTCCTCAGCAGCGACCAGGAGCGGTTGGCCTGAAACATCTGCTTGATCGCCGCGTAATACAGCAGCAGGGTAGCGGGAGCGCTCGCAGCACCGACGACGCGTTGCCAGAGGTGTAAGGGGCGTGGAACCACGGCTCCTGCCCAGATGGCCAGGCAGAAGCTGCATCCCAGCATGGTCCACAGGACGGGCCGTCCGATCCGTCGGCGGTCCCGATAGACTTTAGCCAGCAGAAATATTACCAGGCTGAGGAATGACCCCACGGCGCTCCAGATGATCAAGGGGTTGTCTACCATCCGTAAATATCCCTGGCAAGCGCGGAGAACGCGGCTCCCTGGCGGCTAATACAATCCAGGAGCAGCGTGGCTAGCAGCTCAGCCTCCTGTTCTTGTGGGTCGTCATAGCTGAGATTACGAGTGACCCACGTCTGAGCAGACTCATGGCGTTGGAAGGCGGCGTAGGTAGGGGTTGCAGGACCATCCGAAAGCATAGGGAGATGCTGTAAAAGCAAGTGAGATATTTCATGCAATTTGACCGCCTGGGTGAGGATATCATCCAGATTTGCGCGTGTCACGATCAAATCCACATCCTGAAGTGCCAGACAATAGCCACTCAGAGCGACCGGCATAGGCTTTTGCTCGAACATCAGGGGCTTTCCACGGCAACCGGCTGTGAAAAGGATAAGTTCGTCGAGCGAAAAGGCCCTTCCCAGGTGGCGAACGATGAGCGCGAAGACGCGCTGAACGTGCTCAGAGATCTCAGCCATCGTTACTATACTCCTTGCTTGCCCGATTTACTTCCCTGGTGATGGGGGAACAGACACCTGAGCTTTGCTAGCCTGCTCCTGGTTGCGCAGGGCAGCGATAATTCCCTCAAGATACCTCTGGACGTCAGGGGAAAGGTTCAGAGAGCGAAAAGCTACGCGCAGCGTGTTGATCGACTCTTCCTCTTGCGTGTTCTGTGCGGGTGCCAGGGCTTCTAGCTCCGGGAAAAAGTAGGAAGCGGGAACCTGGAAGAACAGGCAGAGGCGCATCAAGGCATCTCTGCCTGGATTTTTGATGATGCCTTTGCGCACCTTCGCCAGATAAGAGGGGTCCAGTTCTCTTCCAAGAGCCTGAGAAACCTCCTGGTACGAATATTCTTGACCATCCGGCTTTAGATGAGTTTTAAAAAGGGTATCAACCAGATGCGCAATGATGGGTGTGCTGGCCATCGTTTCTCCTCGAGATTCAGGATTATATTCTCTTTTTGAGGATTATAATCTTGACAAACTGTCAGCCTGTTCTGTATACTCTCTCCGAGGATGATTATCCTGAATGAAGATTATCATCTTCGGAGAGAGTATAGCATAGAAAAAGAAAGGAGAAAAGATCTCTGCCAGCAACTTGATCGTCTGGTCAAACTCTTTTCGCTGGTAGACGTATGAAGATCACGCCGGAAAAATCCCCCCATGCCATAGAGGGCCACTTCAGTGTGTCCTCTATGGCAAAGATAACTAATTTTTGTGCCCAGCAAGATAGATTTGTATAGCGAATTGAAATAATGATGAAATAATAAAGGAAAAGATGCTTATGCTTGCTCTTCCGGTGGTTCCGTATGAATGACCACGGAGCCGAGGCTGGGATAGGCCAGGCGTAGGGTGCGCTGGATCTCCTCGGCTCCCAGATGGGCCTGGCTCAAGGGGATGTGTGGGTCGCAGATGGTGTGCAGCACGAGGTCGAGTTCCGGCGGTTGTCCTTTACCAGAGTTGCTGCCGGCCAGCGAGTAGTCGGGCTGGTAGAGATGGACATCGTGTGCGCTGCCCCGGCCCATGATGTGGTCGGCAATTTTGACGATGTGCGCGGCCATAACGGGATGCTGGCTCGTCACATCCTGGCGGCGTTCGATGTTGGCGCGGGGGGCTTCGAGGTGCGTGGTGACGCGGCGCAGCAGTGGATTGTCCTTGAGAATGGCTTGCTCCAGGCGGGTCGCGATGCGATGGGCCTCCTTGAGATCCATATCAGACTGCACCTCTACATCGAGGTCTGCCTCCAGAGCTCCGTTGACCTCGCGCACATGAATGTCGTGGGCGTGTATCCCGCGCTGCTCCGCCAGGTAGTAAATCTGTTCAGCAACGGTCTCGCTGGTGGTCTGCGTCGGCTCGACGTGGACCAGGACATCCACGTCGGTTGTGGAGGAGAGAAGGCGCACAGCCTTGATAGCAGCGGCCTCTACGCGTTCGCTCAGTTCATGGATCTGCTCAAAAGTGAGGGTGCGAGGAGCGGTGATTACTACATCGGCGAAGAGCTTGTTACCGGCGCGGCGCGCGCGCACCCGGCGTATCTCAGTCACGTCTTTGACGCTCTGAATGGCCCGCCGCATTTGCTCGTCCAGCTCTTGCGGCGCGTGATCGGTCAGTGCATCAATGGTATCTTTAGCCAGGCGCATACTAATCCAGATGACAATCAGCGAGACGCCCAGCGCGGCCACCGCGTCCGCCTGCCCTGTCCACGCTGGCAGGTGCCACGCGCGGCTAAGATAGACGATGGCCAGGCCGATAATGACAACCAGCGAGCTCCAGATATCGGTTCTGAAGTGCAGCGCGTCGGCTTCTAGCGCCTGGCTACCCAGCCTGCGCGCTACGCGCAACAGCGCCCGCGAGCGCGTATAGTCCACAAGCACAGCCACGACCATGACCACGAAGGCCCAGATATTGACATCGACTATCTGATCGTGCAGGATCAGGCGACGAGCAGCCTCATAAATAATCCAGAACGCCGTAAGCAGCAGCAGGCCAGCCTCCAGAAAGGCCGAGAGATTCTCGACCTTACCGTGACCGTAGTTGTGCGTGGCGTCCGCTGGCTTATCGGCCACGCGCACCGCAAAAAACGTCATCAGGGCCGCGACCAGATCCAGCCCCGAATGAGCTGCCTCGGCCAGAATCCCCAGGCTGCCGGTGAGCACGGCCACCACGATCTTGATCCCCGTCAAACCGATTGCCGCGCCAACCGAGGAGATCGCAACCATGCGTTTTTCTCGCTGCGCTTCTCTCGTGGATATCATTGTATTCTTCCTGCTAGTAGAGTCCGGTCAATTGCTTTAGCTATTCTATGCGATGTGGTGTGGAGATGGCAAGGTTGGTTTCTGGCATGTGATGTTTTTGGCTTTCGGACGAGATACCTGGTGAGATCTCAAAAACCTCTAGGGGATAAATATGCAACACAAGGAAGCTGACCCTTTGGAGCACGCGCTCTACGCGGAACTCTATCGATGCTACGCGCCGAGCCTTTTTGCCTATGTCTATCAGCAAACAGCGTCACGTGAGGATGCTGAGGACATTGTGCTGGACGTGTTTCTCTCTGTTTTGCAGAATAAACGCTTTCCAACCTTCGACGCGAAGAAGCAAGAAGCCTGGC
>DATGKW010000245.1:0-18090 GCA_035294465.1 Ktedonobacteraceae bacterium
GGAGGAAGGCGGGCTGCGCAATCCCCATATCCCCGGGGCCTACCTCTCGCACGCCGTCTACGGCTACTTTTTGAATGGGGGCGGGCGCTGCTATGTGACGCGTCTGGCGAGCAGCCCCGATGGGAAAGAGAAGCCTGCACCCACACAATTGCCCAGTCGGGCCTCGAAAGCAGTTCCCTCGTTGATTGTCCATCCGAAAGCGGTGCAGGAGCAGGATATTCAGGTAGAGGTTTTGCCGCCGACGAAGGCGCTGCCAGCACCTGCCGCGCCGCCGGCCGAGGGCGAGAAGAAAGAGCCAGAAGCGCCCGCTCAGGGTTTATTTACCCTCAGAGTGCGCATGGGAGATGTCGAGGAAATGTTTGAGAATGTCAGCATGGGAGGCGGCGGCGCGAAATCAGCGGTTGAGGTCGTCAATCAGACCAGCACGTTGATTCGCCTGGTTGAGACCAAAGCGGCCGGGACGCCGGCGGAGCGTGCTCCCGAAATGGGCAGTTACCTGGTCAAAGCGCCGGCCCAGACTAGCCTGCCGCGTGTCCAGGCTACTCATTTTGCTGGCAGCGCCGCCGAGCGGAGCGGATTGGAGGGGCTGGAGGTTTCCGAGGACGTGACTATGGTCTGCTGTCCGGATCTGATGGCTGCTTACCAGGCTGGCATTATTGATAAGGATGGTGTCAAGTCTGTGCAACTGGCAATGATCGCTCACTGCGAGCGCATGGGCGACCGCGTGGCTATTCTGGACCCGCTGCCGGATATGACGCCCCAGGAGGTCAAGCGCTGGCGCGAGGCCGAGGCTGGCTACGATTCCAAATATGCCGCGCTCTACTATCCCTGGATCAAAGTCACGGGCAGCAACGGGCGTCCTATGGCTATGCCACCCTGCGGGCACATGGCGGGCATCTACGCGCGCAGCGACAACGAGCGAGGCGTGCATAAGGCCCCGGCCAACGAAGTTGTACGCGGCGCTTTGGAAGCGGTAATCCAGGTGACAAAGGGCGAGCAAGATACCCTCAATCCAGGCGGAATCAACTGTATCCGCTCGTTTACCGGGCGCGGCCTGCGCGTCTGGGGCGCGCGCACACTCAGCAGCGACCCGGCCTGGCGTTATGTGAACGTTCGCCGTCTTTTCAACTATATCGAGAAATCGATTGAGCACGGCACGCAATGGGTCGTTTTCGAGCCGAATGACCAGGATCTGTGGGCGCGCGTTAAACGCGACATTACCGCGTTTCTCACCGGAGTTTGGCGCGACGGCATGCTCTTCGGGCGCTCGCCTGAAGAAGCCTTCTTCGTCAAGTGCGACGAGGAACTCAATCCGCCCGACGTGCGCGACCGAGGCATGTTATTCGTTGACATTGGCCTGGCCCCGGTCAAGCCGGCTGAATTTGTTGTCTTCCGCCTCAGCCAGTGGGCCGGCGGCGGAGCGTAAAGACTCACGATGAGCTTGAAAGGAGAGCAAGATGGCAGAGCAAGATCCATTAGTATCATCATGGTTTGGCGTTGAATTCCAGGGACAGGTAACAGGCGCGTTCCGTGAGTGTACAGGTCTGGGAAGCGAAAATGAGGTAGTGGAATACAAAGCGAGCGGACCTCACGGCGAGCATGTGATCAAGAAGGTTCCAGGTCGCCTGAAGTGGAACAATATCACGCTGAAACGCGGCATTACCGACTCGATGGATATGTGGCAGTGGCGCAAGCTGGTGGAGCAGGGAAACATCTCGGCGGCCCGCAAAAATGGGACGATCACTATGTACAACCAGCAGGGCGACCCTATAGCCAGGTGGAACTTTATCAATGCCTGGCCCAGCAAGCTGAACGGTCCCACCGCGCATGCGGGCAATAACGAAGTAGCTATCGAGGAGCTAGAGCTGACTCACGAAGGCTATGAACGGGTGAGTTAGCGTGCTGCGAGCGATCTCTTGCTGCTTATGCGAGGAGAGCGCGGACGAGCGGAAGGAGGATCGGAGAGAGCGCGAACATGTTACAGACGGAATTTGAATTTACCTTGCCCAGAGGGTATGTGGATGCGCAGGGCAATCTGCACCGGCGGGGAACGATGCGGCTGGCTACAGCTCTAGACGAAATCGAGCCGTTGCAAGATGTGCGTGTGCGCGCCAACGAGGCGTACCTGAGCATCCTTGTCCTCAGTCGCGTGGTGACCCGCCTGGGTGAACTGCGCCAGGTCAGTCCGGCCGTGATCGAAGGGCTGTTTTCCGCCGATCTGGCCTACTTGCAGCACCTGTATATCCAGGTGAATGAGGCCGGAACAAGCCTGGTGGAGACTCAATGCCCAGGCTGTGGCACGCGTTTTGCTCTGGATCTTGCGGGAGGCTCCGGCGATGAGTGAACGCGGCGATTCTTCCAGCGGGAGCGACCCGGCCGGGACAGGGACTCCCGCTGCACAGCAGGCCATTGATGTGATGAGACTGGCAGAGAAAGTCTATCAATTGATGCAGGCAGAAGCACGCCTGGCTCGCGCACGCGGGCAAGCGCGCGGTCAGAGGAGGTAGAGGATGGCAAGCGAAGCCTATCCGGGGTGTCGTTTCTATGTGCTTTTTGATGACAAGGCTCAGGGTCTGTTCACTGAGATCAGCGGACTACAGGTCGAAATGGATGTGATGGAGTATCAGGAGGGAGGCAATAATGGCTTTGTCTACCGGCTCCCCGGCCTTACCAAAGTGAGCAATTTAACGCTCAAGCGCGGCATGACCAGTTCAAACGAGTTTTACAACTGGCTGGCCGATGTATCAAGCGGCAATCTAAAACGACGCCATGTCTCTGTGATCATGTACGATGTTGAGGGGAACGAGCTGATGCGCTGGAACTTCATCAACGCGTATCCGGTCAAATGGATTGGCCCGTCGCTGCGCTCGCACGAGAACGTGGCAGCCATTGAGACGCTTGAACTGGCCCACGAGGGCGTCACGTTAGGGTGAGAAGATGCGACGACATATCCTGCTGCCCCGCCTTCTGCGGGCTCAGCCTCTGGTGACCTATATTGTCAGGAGACAGACGCTGGCAACGGCGCTTGGCTTGCGTGAGGTCCATTCCGCACCGGGCAACACGCCAGCAAGCCCCGCTGTCCAGCCCTGGTGGCGGCTCCCTGCTGATCGCCTGAGTCGTCCCGCGAGGGAGCTTCTGATCGGCCGGTCGGAAGAGGAAACTCCAATCAGTCGGCCAGAAGGAGAAAGGCAGGAGTCTGTTCGCCCGGTTGTGTCCATCGCAGGCCAGGAAGCGCTGCCTGAGTCCGGTGTAGAGCGAGAACATGCGGGTGAAGCGCAGATAGATCTGGAAGAGGCGGAGGAGGTCGAAAAGGCTCTGCGGTCAATCGAGCTGGCTCAAAACGTGACAGATGCATCCTCCGGGCCGCTCGCGGAACCGCGTTCAGGAGAGACAGAGCGGGCGAGCGTACAACCGGCCTCATTTCAAGAAAAGCCGGAGGAGCCGGTTCGGCCTGGCCTGTCCAGGCGGAGCACGCGTTCAGTTATTGCTGAGATTGGTGCAGGCAGTGAGCAGCTTCCACTTACCTCTTCCACAGGAGCGAGCGAGTCAGGCCCAGGGCGGGAGCAGATTTTGCCCGCTACAGAGAACGCGCCTGTTGAGCGGTCTCCTGCTGAATCTCTCGCTGGGGCGGGTCAGAGCAGCGAGCCGGCGGCAGAAGAGCTTTTTGCGCCGCGCGGCACTGATCGCTCGCCTCAAGCCTGGCTGGCGCGTTTGATCAGGCAGGCCCAGAGAGAGAGGCGGGCGGCCTTGTCACACACGACTGTGCCACAAGTACGCCAGGCGTCCGTGCATGTGGCCGAGTCAGTCGCGCCGGAGTCGCCGGGAGCGAGAATGGCTGAACCAATCTCGCAGAACGTCAGGACATTCTTGAAACCTCTGCTTGGTGTTGATCCTGCCGGCGTGCCGGTCTATCGCGATAGGCAGGCCGAACACGCGACTGCCAGTCAACGGGCCGATGCGCTCAGCGACGGCGAAGCAATTGAACTCGCCCCCGGTCAGAGAGAAGAGACGCCTGAGACGCTTGGCCTGCTCGCGCACGAACTGACTCACGTGGCACGTCAACAGCGCCCGCGCTTCGTCCCTCCGGTGTTGCGTCAGACAGCGCCCGCGCCGGCCTGGGAGACGCGCGGCGAAGAGGTCGTGGCCTTACAGGTCGAACGCCAGGTTCGTTTGATTGCGCGGGGCGAGCTGGCTGTATCTGCGTCTGCTGCGCTATCTCGACCGGCGAACGGGCCGGCGCAGAGTGAGGCTGAAGAGGTTGCTCCACACGCGGAGCGCGGGATCTGGGGCAATCTTCCTGCGCCCTGGGAGCCTTTGCCGGCATGGTTCGCGAGCACACCTGCGCCAGTCACACAGGACACGGGCGTGCAGCCTGCTCCCTCGTTGCTGGCTGGCGTGGCATCCGCGCCGGCCTTTGTGGCGGGTGAGGGTGGCGGGGCAGAGGAGAGCGGAAAGAGGCGTGCAGGCGTCGAGCGCAGCGTAAGCGTAGAGGAATCGGGTTCCGGCGAGAACTCGTCTCCGCAGGCTAACCAGGCCACGTTCGAGCCGCAGCGTGCGCCCGAACCCGACCTGGACGCGCTGGCCCGGCAGGTCTATAGCCTGCTGAGGCGCCGCCTGAGCGTTGAGCAGCGGCGAGAGATGTAAAGGAGCACTGAATTATGGAGGGAACGAGCCTGGCAACGGCTACCATCATCGATCATGACCACAATACGACCGTGCAGTGCATGTTTAATCCTAAAGAATACACTTTTAGCAAACAGAATTCCTGGACCACGAAGCCAAGCAAAGGGACGAATATCGCCAATTGCGAGTTTGGTAGCGGTCAACCTGCTACGCTCCAGATGCAGCTTTTCTTTGATACCTATACCAATATTAAAAGCTCACCCGGCGCAGATGGTTCACCCAAAGATGTGCGCAAGGAGTATACAGAAAAAATCTGGGAGATGATGAAGGTTGATCCGTCCCTGGGAACCATTGGGAGTTCTGGAGGCTCAAGCTCCGGCGCAAAGCACAAAAAAGGCCGCCCGCCAGTCGTTGGTTTTCAGTGGGGCTCGATGTGGTCGTTTAAGGCCGTCATCACCAGTTTGAGGGAACACTTTACGCTCTTTCTGCCTAATGGTATGCCCGTGCGCTCCACGCTGGATGTAACCTTCCAGCAGATTCAGGACAAAGACGACTACCCACCTACGAATCCCACGTCGGGCGGGCCGGGGGGCGAACGTGTCTGGACGGTATGCGAGGGCGATACCCTGGCCTGGATTGCCTACAAAGAGTATGGCGATACGAGCCTCTGGCGTTTGATCGCCGATGCCAACAAGCTGGCGCGCGTGCGCCAGTTAACGCCGGGTATGGTGCTGGAGATTCCCAATGCCTGAGAATCAAAACTTACTCAGCCAGCTTTCTATTACAATCGATGGAGCAGATGTTTCGGATAACTTTATGGGCGATTTGCTCGAAGTCACCGTCGAGAATAGCTTACATCTGCCGGATGTGGCGACGATTGTGTTGCATGATACGCGGCTGCATTGGATCGATGATAGCAGCCTGATGCCGGGCAAAAGCGTGCAGATTTCCGCCAAAACCGAGCGCCAGGCGAAGCCGCTTTTTGATGGCGAGATTGTCGAGATTGAGCCGGAGTTTGATCCAGGCAACCAGCAGTTAATTGTGCGCGCATTTGATCGCCTGCACCGTCTGGGGCGCGGACGCCACGTGCGCTCCTTCACCAATGTAAGCGACGAAGACCTGATCAAGAAGCTCGCACAGGAAGCAGGTTTGCAGGCCCAGGTTGCGCAGGCCAGCCAGGTCTATTCCTATGTTTTTCAGAATAACGAAACCAACCTGGAATTTCTCCAGGGGCGGGCGGCTGCCCTGGGTTATTTGCTCTATGTGCAGGGCAAAACCTTGCATTGCGAACCGCTCAAGATCGGAGGCAGCCCGGTCGATCTGGAATGGGGTGTCACGCTGCACGAATTTCGCCCGCGCCTGACGACGATTGGGCAACTGAACAGTGTGACGGCGCGCGGCTGGGACCCGGCGAACCGGCAGGAGATTATCGGCCAGGTCCAGAATGGCCAGGGAACGCCGCAGATCGGGCAGCAGCAGAATGGCGGCGACCTGGCACGAAGCGCTTTCCAGATTACCGCCGGGACCCTGGTCGCGGGCGTGCCCATCCGCGTGCAGGCCGTCGCCGACCGGCTCGCTCAAGCCGTGGCTGATCGCGCTGCGGGGCGTTTTGTGGAGGCGGAAGGGGCCTGTAGCGGCAATCCGGCCCTGGTGGCTGGGGCAAGCGTGCAAATCAAGGCTGTGGGGAATCGTTTCAGCGGCACCTACTTTGTTACCAATACCTTGCATATCTATAATGCGCGTCATGGGTATAACACGCATTTCGGTATTACCGGCTATCACCCGGCCACGTTGTTCAGCCTGTTAACCCGCGTGGAGGAGGAAAAGCTGCTGGTGCCTTCCGGGCTGGTTATCGGCATTGTCACCGATAACCAGGATCCAGAGGGTTATGGACGAGTGAAGGTGAAGTATCCCTGGCTCTCCGGAGACCACGCCAGCGATTGGGCGCGGGTGGTCGTGCCAGGCGGCGGGGATCAGCGCGGCATCGAATTTCTGCCGGAGATCAACGACGAGGTGCTGGTGGGTTTTGAGATGGGCGATATTCACTATCCCTATGTGCTGGGCGGCCTCTGGAACGGGAAGGATGCTCCGCCGGATGCGCATGTTACCGGCGGCGGTAAGGTGCAAAAGCGTATTATTCGCTCGCGCAGCGGCCACATGATCACGCTGGATGATAGCGATGGCGGCGGGGGGATTACGATTGTAGATAGTAAAGGCAATAAACTGGTGCTGGACAGTAGTTCAAACGCACTGCAGATCACGGTTCAGGGCGATACCAGCCTGAAGGCGCAAGGCAACCTGACGCTGGAGGCCCAGGGCCAGGTGCAGATCAAAGGTATGGGTATCAGTGTGGATGGCGGGGCGGGCACCGTTAGCGTCAAAGGTAGTACGATTAACCTGAACTGATAAAGCGTTCTTTCTTTATGGAATGGAAGGAGCAAGGAGTATGGGGCAGCCGGCTGCAAAACAGGGCGATCAGATTACCGCGGTCGATACGCACATCTATATGATCCCGTCTCCTGGCGGGCCAGTGCCGACGCCGCTGCCGAGTCCTTTCAATGGCATTATCAATGGCAACTTGAGCAGCAATGTCAACATTATGGGGATGCCCGCGGCGACTCAAGGTAGCACAGCCGATAATATGCCGCCGCATCTACCTCAGGGCGGGCCTTTTCAGAAGCCTCCGACTAATCGAGGGCAGATTATGACCGGCAGCGCGACGGTGATGATTAACGGAAAGCCGGCGGCGCGTAATGGAGACACAGCTATGACTTGTAATGATCCTGCGGATCTGCCCGTGGGCACGGTGGTCGCAGTCGGCACTGTGATGATTGGTTGAAAGAAGGAAGAAAACATCTATGCGAGACTTTCTGGGAACCGGCTGGGCTTTCCCGATACACGTTGATGCCCACGGGCGTATCGCGCTGGCTCGCCAGGAGCGCGACATTGAGGAGGCGATTCGTATTATTCTGCTGACGCCCAAAGGACAGCGAGTGATGCGCCCCGAATTTGGCTGCCAGATCCACGACCTGCTTTTTGCTGCCAATGATGCGACTACGGCGGGCCTGGCCGCTTACTATGTCGAGGATGCGCTCGGCATGTGGGAGCCGCGTATACAGGTACACACTGTCACAGCGCGTCCCGATCCTGGCGATCCCGGTCGCCTGCTGGTGGATATAGACTATGAAATCAAGGCAACGCACGACCGCCGCTCTCTTGTCTTTCCTTTCTATCGCATTCCGGGGGAGGAAGAGAACAACCTGAGCGTTCCTGCACATCAGAGGGAGGGTTAGCCATGCCGTTACCAACTCCGCAACTTGATGACCGGCATTTTCAAGATATCGTCGATCAGGCCAAGCTCTTGATCCCCCATTATTGTCGGGAATGGACAGATCATAATGTGAGCGATCCGGGCGTGACCTTAATCGAACTGTTTGCCTGGATGACCGATATGTTGCTCTACCGTGTCAATCAGGTTCCCGACAAAAACTATATCAAATTCATGGAGCTGCTGGGCATCTATCTGGAGGGACCGCGAGCCGCGACCGCCCCTATCACCTTCTATCTCTCCGCCGCGCAGCCTGCCGAAGTGACGATTCCGGCGGATACCGAGGTAGCGACGGTGCGGACCGAAACCAGCCCTGCCATTATCTTTACAACCGAGAGTCCCCTGACGATTCGTCCGCCGATCCTCGTAGATACATTCACGCGCAATGCCAGCCAGCGTGATCGATGGATCAGGCATAATCTGCGCTCGGATAGCCTGCGGGCGCAGCGGATCCCCATGTTTCCGCCAAAGCCAGGGCCGGCCGATGCTTTTCTCATGGCCTTCGAGAACGATCTGAGCAATCATCTTCTGGCCCTCATTATCGATTGTGAGCGCGCAGGCGGGGCCGGAGTTGATCCGACGAAGCCGCCGCTGATCTGGCAAGTCTGGCAGGGCCGGGCATCGCGCTGGGTGGCCTGCGAGCTTGAGTACGATGGGACAGGCGGTTTTAACGAGCCGGGTGAGATTGTCCTTCATCTGCCCCCGATGGAACGGGCTGAGTTCCAGGGCGTTAGAGCCTACTGGCTGCGCTGCCGGTTGACTGACGCGCAGTCCGGGCCGGGAGCCTACAAGGTTTCGCCGGTCCTGCGTCAGGTGCGGGCTGAGGCGCGCGGCGGCACGGTTAATGCCCGTCACGCGATCACGGTACGCGACGAGGTGTTAGGCCCCAGCGATGGCACGCCGGGCCAGGTCTTTCGGTTGCAGCACACGCCTGTTCTCTCTCTGGAAGCGCAACGCGATTTCCTGGTAGTGGAACCGCCAGGAGGCCAGCCGCAGGTCTGGCAGGAGGTGGAGGACTTTGCCGATTCTGGCCCGGATGATCGTCATTTTACCCTGGATAAACTGGATGGAACGCTGACGCTAGGGCCTTCGCTGCTTCAGCCGGATGGGCTAATCTGCCGCTTTGGGAGCGTCCCAGAAAAAGGCAGCTTGCTCGTTTTTAAGCGCTATCGCTACGGAGGTGGGGTAGCAGGTAATGTGTCTCAAGGAACGCTCAGCGTTTTGAAATCATCGATTCCTTATGTTGCGCATGTGACCAATCGCAGCGCCGCCGTGGGAGGACGAGACGCGCAGAGCTTGGAGGATGCAAAGCTGCGCGCGCCGCAAAAGCTGCGCACACGCACACGCGCCGTCACCGCCGATGACTATGAATATCTGGCCTGCCAGGTTCCCCATGTGGCGCGTGCGCGTTGTCTGGCTCCTGGGGCGCAGCCGGGCGCGCGCGACGATCCCCGGCCCGGCCAGGTCTTTGTGATTGTCCTGCCCCAGGTAGATGACCCCCAGGGGCCGTTTACGCCGGAGCAGCTCGTTCTCTCGGCCGAGTTGCGTACGGCTGTGCTTGCGCATTTGCAGCCACGACGCTTGCTTGGGACCGCCTTAGAAGTCCATCAGCCTCAGTATATCTGGGTTTCGGTGCAGGCCGAACTGCGCGTCCATGAGCGCAGCGATCCCGCTCTGATCGAGGCGGTACAGCAGCAGGCCAATGAAGCGCTGCAACGTTACCTCAATCCCTTTATTGGTGGTCCACGCGGCGACGGCTGGCCGTTTGGACGTGCCCTCAATCGCTCGGAGCTTTATGGCGTACTCCAGCGCATTGAGTACGTTGAGTATGTAGAAAGCCTGAGCGTGATTGTGAGTGAGTCGGGTGCGGCGGGCGGTCAAGCGGGCGCATCGCAGCAGACCGTGCAGATCCCGCGTCACGGGTTGGTTTGTTCGGGTCAGCATCAAGTGAAGGTACGCTAACGTGTTAACGCAAACAGCCCAGTTGATTGTGCAATTGCAGGGGGCGGTTATCCAGACGGTTCCGCTCAATGTGCCAGTGCTGCGGATTGGACGCGCACCGGAGAGCGGGCTTATGCTCGACAATCATATGATTTCGCGCAACCACGCTGAGATACGCAGCGGGCCACAGGGGGCCGTGCTCACTGATCTGGGAAGTTCCAACGGGACCTTTATCGGCGACCAGCGCCTCTTGCCAAATCAGCCGCACCTGTTGACCGACGGAGCCAGTTTTCGCATTGGCCCCTACTTGTTGATTTATCGCGCTGCGGCGGAGCAGGAGCAGGGTCAGGAAGAGGACGAGGGGATGCTTCCTATTCCTGAGCAGGCAACCCTCCCGCCAGAAATTGCTGTGGAAGCTGCCCAGACGCGCAACCAGATAAGCCCGCTCCCCCGGCCTGAGCCTCCCGCGCCCAGGAAGCCCGAACGCGGTAGAAGCAGCCTCTATACGCGTTACCTGCCAGACATCTACCAGGAGAACGATTTCCTTCAGCGCTTCTTGTCTATTTTCGAGGATATCTGGGAGCCGTTAGAGCAGCGCCAGGATCATATCGAAATGTACTTTGATCCGCGAACCTGCCCGGTTAGCTTTCTCCCCTGGCTGGCCAGTTGGCTGGACATACCGCTCAACCCGCACTGGCCTGAGGCTCGCAAGCGGCGCTTGTTGTCCCAGGCGATGGAATTGTATAGCTGGCGTGGCACTCTGTACGGGCTGGCGCGTATGATTGAAATCTGCACCGGCTTGACGCCGGAAATCACCGAGGTACTCTCAGAACCATTTGTGTTCCATGTCCGCATCACCCTCTCTTCTTCTCCTCCTGGCGAGGCTGTTGATCGCGCTTTGATAGAGGAGCTTATCCAGACGCATAAACCGGCCCATGCAGGCTACATATTGGAGGTCAGCAAATGACGGATTACATTGGTCAGACCGTTGGGCAGTATCGCATTGAGGCTTTGCTCGGCACGGGCGGTATGGGGCAGGTCTTTCGCGGGGTGCATAAGTTGCTCGACCGCCCGGCGGCCATCAAGGTTATGCAGGCCAACTTCGCTGCACGCCCTGATTTTCGCGCGCGCTTTCTTCAGGAGGCCAAAGCCGCGGCCGCGTTGCGCCATCCGAATATTGTCGAGATCTACGATTACGGCGACGAGAACGGCATGCTCTTCCTGGTCATGGAGTTGATGAATGATGGCGCTTTGAGCGCTCTGATACGGCGTTCAGGCGGCCAGTTATTGCCATTGCCTCTTGTGCTCGACCTGTGTAGCCAGGTTGCCGAAGGGCTGGCCGCAGCTCACGCGATGCAGGTGGTTCATCGCGACATCAAGCCTGCTAATCTGCTGCTGCGCCGAATGCAGGGCACCCCGCCCGGTCGGGAGAAATACACGGTAAAAATCAACGATTTTGGCCTGGCGCGTTTGATGGAGGGTGGGGTTGAGACGGCGACCGGAGCGCCTATGGGGACGCTGGCCTATATGTCGCCCGAACAATGTATGGGCACCAGGCAGATCGATGGTCGTAGCGATCTGTACTCCCTGGGCGTGGTCATCTACGAACTGGCGACCGGCTACCAGCCCTTTCAGATCAATGGCGTTACCGATGCGCTCTACAAGCATGTCAATGTTCCGCCGCCGCGCCCGCGTGAGATGCGCCCCGACTTACCACCTGTGCTGGAGGAGATCATTCTGCGCTGCCTGGCTAAGAAGCCCGAAGATCGTTATGCCACGGGAACGACGCTCGCGGTTGCACTTCAGGGTGTGCTTGGCAATACCGATCCCACCGTGGCGTCCGCGACGCGGGCCCAGGGAGTGACCAGGACCACGTTTGAGCCGCTGGGCCAGACTGCGGCCGCGCCTGCGCCGCCTACGGTTTCGACGTTGCCCGGCTATTCGGATATGCCGCGAGTGCGCGTGGTGGATCAGAGCGGCCATACTCTCCAGGTAGTTGATGTAAAACCCCAGGGGATCACGGTTGGTCGTCAGGATGGCAACGATATTGTCTTGCGTTCTCAGTCGGTTTCGCGCCAGCATTTGCGCATCAGCTGGGATGGCAAGCAGGTGATGGTGCAGGATCTGGGATCGAGCAACGGTACGGTTCTGGGGGATACGCGCCTGATGCCCCAGGTCAGTCAGGTCTGGGGAGAGCGACAGATGATTCGCCTGGGTTCGTTCTGGCTGCGCCTGGAGGGACCAGGCGCTCTCCAGACGCGAATAGAGCCGCCCGCGGCTCGTATGTCGTCCGGGGGCTATAGCGCCACGACCGTTCCCGGGTCGGGACCTACCTATGTGTCGTCAGGTCCGCCATCGCTGGTCAACGAGCGCATTGGCCTCTCCGTGACGCCCAAGACATTGAGCATTACACCCGGTCAGCCTGCCAATGTGCAGATAACGCTGACCAATTTAGGCTCGACGGTGGACTGGTTTACGCCGACGGTGGAAGGGGTGCCGCCTGAGTGGGTGCAGGGGGCCGGGCAGGAGGTCCAGCTCAATCCGGGTATGCAAGAGATGGCAAATCTGGTTATCACGGTCGCGCGTCAGCCGGCCAATCGCGCCAGAGAGTACCCGGTCATCATCCGGGCGCGCTCGCGCGAAGTACCCCAGGAATATAGCCAGACAAACGGCGTCTGGACGGTGCAGGCGTTTAAGGAGGAGGCTATGCGTCTGGAACCCCGCCGGGCCAGTGGGCGGGGCAAAGCCTCTTACAACGTCTCGTTGTATAACGGTGGCAATACGGCCTCGCGCTATCAACTGAGTGGTGAGGATGATGAGCAAGCCCTTGAGTACCAGTTCCGCTTTAATCCGGTGGATCTGGATGCTGGCCAGGAGGCGCGTGTTCCCCTGCTGGTGCGCGGTCGCCGCCGCTTCATTGGTCAGCAGCAGCGTATGCCTTTCCAACTGCACGCAGGTCAGGTAGGCAGCCCTCCTGGCCAGACTGCGCCGGGAGAGTTTGTAAATAAGGCGCTGCTGCCTACCTGGATCGTACCGGCTTTCATGGCGTTTGTGCTGGTCGCCGGAGGTGTGCTGGGTTTGGTTTCGGGTCTGATACCCCGGCCAGGGTCAGCGGCGGTTGGTACTCCCACTCCCAATACTGGAGCGACGTTGACCGCACTGGTTCAGAATGGAGCGAATAGCGCAACCGTCTCCGCAGTCGGTTCCCAGGCGACGGCAACCGCTCAGGCCAATGCGAGTGCAACAGCGCAAGGTGGCAATGGCGCGACAGCGACTACTCAAGCCAACGCGACGGCAACCGCCCAGGCTAATGTCCCGCCTCCCACAGCCTCTACTATAAACGCGGTCGCGACCGGGCTAGGCGGTCCGATTGGGGAACAGTATGTAGCCAGCCAGGATAGCCTCTACTTCGTTGAATACAGTGGCAAGCTTTCGGTGCTGCGTAATGTCAGCAGCGGCAGCCCATCGTATCAGGTCCTGGGCAGCGGCTATTCGGAGCTAGAGGATCTGTACGTTGCCTCCGATGGAGATACGGTGTACCTGACTGAGCGCGGTGGTACTCTGGATAGAGTCAGTCTGTCGGCCGGGGCTAACCGCAGTCAGGCTACCATTATCGCCTCCGGTCTGGCGGCTCCGCAACAGCTCGCGGTAGACGAGGCCAACAATATAGCCTATGTGGCGGAGTTTAACGATGGAGGACCGACTGGCGATGTCGTGAGAGTGAACCTCAGCAATGGCTCGGTTACTCCTGTTTTGACGAATCTCCAGCATCCCATCGGCGTTTTGCTCTCGTCGGATGGCCAATCCCTTTATGTCACCGAGCAACTGAGTAACGGGAGTACGCATTTGAGCCGCTATAGCCTGGCAACCGGCAACGGGGCGCTGCTGGCGACTGGCAACGGAGGTCCTTACTTCTTCTTAAGCTGGGCCAATAGTAGTAAAACCGCTCTCTTAGTAACCGAGCGTTCCTCTGTCAATGATGTCTGGTATCTCGATCTCACCCAGGCTTCTCCTTCGCTTCATCTGGTGGCAACGACCGGGGCCAATCCCTCCGATGTGGTGGTAGCCTCGCATAATGGTTTCTTCCCTATGCTGGTCTGTGTGGCCGGTCCTGGAGAGATCGATCAATTGACGTAGATCCCTCGCTAACATGGGTCCTTCTCCAGGATGGAGCGACGCGCCTTGCATGCGTCGCTCCATCCTGGAGGCGTTATTCGTGGCTTGATTGGGTTGCATATCACCGGTCTCTGCCTGCTTTGCGCCTTGAGTCTGTAAAGTAGCTTGCTATGAGATATCACCTTGTATAATTGCCTGCAATAGCTGCTGTGTTTCCGGCATCGGCTGGATTCCCAGATCTTCGGCGAGGGCCTGCTGGCATTGTTGATAGCGGCGCAGGGCCTCGTTGCGCCTGCCGGTCGCAGCCAGCGCTCGCATCAGTTGCCGATAGGCTTCTTCGTCGCTGCGGTCGATTTTGAGGATCGCCGATGCCCAGGTGAGCGCCATCTCATAGTCGCCATTTGCCAGGGAGTAATCAGCCAGCCAGCCGCACATAGCGAGATAGGCTCTGGTTGATTCCTCGCGGACCAGGAACGACCATTCAGCGTAGAGGTCTTCCATCAGCAAAGGACCTGTATAGAGTTTACAGGCTTGTTCGTAATAATCAGCCGTAGCGGGGGCGGCGCAGGCTTGCTGGCCTGCCTGGTAGAGCCTGTGAAACTCGGCGCTATCGATGTGAAGCTCGACCGCGGGATTGAGTTGGTAGGTGCGGTCTTTGCAGAGGATATAGCCCCCGCCGGGGGCCTGTACATGCTCGCGATTGAGCGAGCAGCGCAGCGCGCTTACAGCCACCTGAAGTTTGTGGCGGGCAATCTCGGTCTCTTCTTCAGGCCAGAGATCATTCATGAGGGTGTCTATTGTCGCCTGGTGCCCCGGACAGACTGCCAGGTAGCGTAGGATGGCCTGTCCTTTGTTGTTGCGACACAGCTCGATCAGCGGTCCATCAACGCCAAAGCGCCGGGCCGTAAAGTGTCCGAAACATTTGAGATAAAGAGGCGGAAGTGGACCGGCATCGGTTGAGCCCGCCAGATAGGATAGAGGCGCCTCCGGCAGAGGTGTGGTAGGGTGAAGAGTCGTGGACAGGCTTAGTACCCGAGGGGATGGGCAATCCACGAACGTCGAGGCCGCCCTACAGCTTTTCAGGAGCGTGCTGACTGCCTCGCTGTGCGCCTGCCAGACCTGCTCGGCGGCGGCAAAGCGCCTGCACGCTTCCTGGAGGAGTTGTTCCGCGTGTAGATAGCCAGCGCTGGCCTCTTGTAGAGCATCGAGCGCACGTCCAAGCCCGGCCTCTTCGGCTGAAAGCAAGAAGCGAATCTGACGCAGTATTTCAAGTCCTTCGGTGACGCGTCCCTGCGCCAGGCAAAATAATCCGTGCTCAATACTACTGAACGGTGAGGAAAACTCTCTTTGCTGGTCTGGAGTCGCAGAGCCAGATGGACGGAACAAAACCATTTTTCTCCAACCTCCTACTGTACCTATTCACTTTGTATAACGGAGCAGAAGTATTGAGTTCTCTCCAGAGATGCCTTCGACCGGCAAAGTCACAATTTTTACCGGCCCGATTTTCCAAACACTGCTATATACCAAAGAGACGCCAGAGAACCTCCTTTTTGGGAGGCGTATTACGGGGGTTGCCTTGTTCGCGCACTCTGGCTTATTGTGTGGCGACCTTTTGATGGGAAGGGCAAAGCAGCGGTGACAGGGATCGGTCGAGGGAGATGAAATCAGGTGGTGGTATGCGGCAAGACTTCCCAGGCGAATGTATCGATAGTGCCTGGGAAGTCTTCGCGGTCTGCCCGCAAACGGTCTGCGGAATAACTGGCTTGCTGTGCCACCTACTCAAGCTCTGTGTGAGAGGAAGAGGCAGCATTTGCCCCGCGAACTGTTCCTAGCTCACGCTTGCTCCGTTAAATAGGAACGTCGTGGGACTCGTATCGTTCGAGGTCCAGGTCCCCTGGAAGCCAAAACTGATCGATTGCCCGCCGGCGATAGTGCCGTTATAGCTCACATTGGTAATCGTGACCGTTTCGCCTGTCTGGGTATAGCTCCCGTTCCACATGGTGGTGATATGTTGATCGCCGGGGAAAGTAAACTGAAGCGTCCAGCCATCGTAACTGACGGTCCCAGCATTGGTGATGGTCACATTGGCCGTGAAGCCGCCGGTCCACTGCGAACTCTGATAGGTAATCGTGACTCCAGGAGCTGAAGGTGTTGGAGTGATCGCGCCTCCACCCAGGCCCAGAGCTGCCAGGTGGCTTTTGAAGCCCGCGCCGTAGGCGGTAGGGGTCCCGTTATAGTTGCTGATGAGCGCGGGAAAACTGCTACATCCATAGGTATCCCAGGCCCAGGCCAGGTAGCCGATCTTTTGCTGGTCCAGCCAGTTCATGAGAGTGGTGATGAAGCCGTCCGCGCAATCGTTCTCGCCAATTTCCCCGGCGATTACCGGAACCTGGGAGGCGATGGTGCCAATGCCCGATGCCCAGCAACTGACGGTGTTACAGGCGTTGAAATTGTAGATATGGGTAGAGGCAATCAGATTGTGATCTGGATCGGTTGGCTCGTATTGGAGCCATTGGGACATATCGTTGGCATAGGCCAGGCCACCGAGCATGATGGGGTTGGTCGCCCCGGTGGCGCGCACGGTGTTGACCAGCGTTTGCATTCCGGCTACAGCAAAAGGGACGTCCGTACATGGGCTGGCGCCGGCAGCGGTGCTTCCATTGAGCCAGCAAGACCAGCTTTTTGTATAGGGTTCATTATACAGGTCAAAGATGACCGATGAGTTGCCCTTGAAAGTGTTGGCCACCGAAGTCCAGAACGCCGGGGCGTGATCAAGATCGGGCATCGGCTCCTGCGAGTTAGATTGATTGGTGCCGCTATTGTTCCAATGCAGGTCGAGAATCACGATCACATTGTATGAGGTCAGCGTGTTCACAAAATTGACAATGGTTTGTTGGTACCAGGAAGCCGTATAGGCACCGGCAGGATATCCGTTGATTCCGAGCCAGCAGTCTTCGTTCAGGGGAAGACGGACGGCAGTGATGTCCCAACTGAGCATAGCGTTGATGGCAGTGATATCGGTTGGACCATCGAAGACGTTGGTATTGCCAGATGCGTCGCATTCGTACTCAGTGCCCGCGCGATCAACGCCAACTGGACGGATGACCTGACCACTTCCGTTGAGGAGCTGGTTGCCAGAGACATGCAAGCCAGCAACAGAGACTGCGGCTCTCGCTGGCGTCGTCAGGCTGAAGATACTTGCTACGCTGGTGAGCAGAAGCGCCAGGACAAGCACAAGGATAAACAAAGGAGATCCGTGTGTTCTTTGCATGAGAAACTTCCTTTCCCTGTGAAGCGTACCGACAGAAGATAGGCGTCGGAATTGGTAAGCATGCCCACCTTCGATGGGCGTGGGGGAGACGAGGCATTGCCCAGACTTCTCCTCTTTTCGTTCTGTCGCCTGAGAAGAGTGTACTTGCCCGACGCCCCCGATACAATGACAGATTCAAGGCATCCCTTGAGCAAACGGACAGCACTCTCCTCTCTCATACGTGTTGTGGAGATCCAAAAACAGCGGTATTTGCGTGAGCGAATGGGGCTGCCTTCGGGGATTGTGATTGATCTGTGATCCGTAGGGGGACCTTTTGCGCTTCCTTTCAGCTTACACTAAAATAGGATAACATTGTAGAACGATCAAGCTGGCGAGGGCGGACCGGTGAAGGATGTGGTCTGCCGCGCATAGATGTTCTGGGAAAGGGCGGAGAGATGAGCAAAACCAGGGATGAAGCAGCGCTGGCGTTAACGCCAGCAGAGTGGCGCGGCAATGATGGCACCAACGCGCTCCGGCGGGCCAGCTTCTTGACGACCTGCGGTATCGCAGGGAAAGGACAGGCATGAACGATCAAGTCCAGCCGCTCGAAACCTTGTTTGAGCAGGCTCAGGGGCAGGCCCTGCCTTTGCCCGCAGAGTTGCTGACGCTCTACGGGCTGTTGCAGTTTCCCCTCCAGGCCGGCAAACCTTACGTGATCGCCAATTTCGTTTCTACGCTTGATGGAGTGATCTCGTTGAATATTCCTGGAGCATCTGGCGGCGGGCCGATCAGTGGCGAGAATCCCCATGATCACCTGGTGATGGGTCTCCTG
>DATGKW010000246.1:0-13288 GCA_035294465.1 Ktedonobacteraceae bacterium
CACTTCTCAGCAGGAGGAGCAATGGCGTCAAGCCATCAAAGGTGCCTCCCTCACGCTAGCCCAGAGCTATTTGAGCACGCGGCCCGGTATCATGGCCGTGCATATCCAGTTGCCGTTCGGCACCGATCACCTGCCTATCGACGAGACCCAGATTGTCTTTGTGGTCCAGCCAGAAACGTCCGCTCTGCTGAAGAATCCAGAGGCACAAGGGATCTTTGAGGGACTAAGTTGAGGTTACTCAGTGATCAGTGGGAGGTCGTGGTCTGCTGCGCTTGCGGATAAACTCTCTCAGGGCAGCGCGGCTTATCCTATACTCTCGTGTGCCGATCCAGGTGGGAGTAAGCTCGCCAGAATTCACCCAGGTACGAACGATACTTTCGTGTACCTTCAAGCCTGTTTTGATGGCGTGACAGCACTCAGGGCAATGGGCAGATTCAGGTCTGGGGTGCCTCATCGGCCCAGGCGAAGTGGCCGATTGAACGATATTTCTGGTAACGCATCTCTAGCAGTTCATCCAGGGGAATTTGTTTGAGCTCCGCCAGGTTCTTCTGGATCGTGGCCTTGAGGGTTTCGGCAGCCAGACGGGGATTGTGGTGCGCGCCACCCAGCGGTTCGGGGATGATATCGTCTACCAGGCCCAGCGTTTTTAGTTCGCGTCCGCCAATTCGCATAGCGTCGGCTGCCTGCTGCGCGAACGAGGTTGAGCGCCAGATGATCGAGGCTGCGGATTCAGGCGAGGTTACGGTATAGATAGCGAATTCCATGATGAGTATGCGGTCGGTGACGCCCAGCGCCAGTGCGCCGCCGCTCCCCCCTTCGCCGATTACAATCCCTAGTGTAGGCACGCGCAGGCGCGACATAAGATAGAGATTGGAGGCAATCGCTTCAGCCTGCCCTCGTTCCTCGTCTTCCAGAGCAGGAAACGCGCCCTGGGTATCGATCAGAGTGACTACCGGAAGACCAAATTTCTCGGCCTGGAGCATCAGGCGCCCCGCTTTGCGGAAGCCCTCAGGGTGCGGCATGCCGTTATTGTAATACTGTTTGTCTTTCATCGTGCGTCCTTTCTGATGGCAGACAAACATCAGCGTTTCCCCATCTATCTGGCTCAAGCCACCCAGAATCGCGTGGTCGTCGCTATACGCGCGGTCACCGCAGAGTTCAAAGAAGTCGTCACAGATCATGTGCAGATAATCGAGAGAATGAGGTCGATCCTTATGGCGAGCTATCTGCACCGTTTGCCACGAGGTAAGGTCGCGGTAAATTTCTTCGGTCCTGCGACGTAGTTCGCGTTCCAGGTCCTGGATCTGCCGGTGTTCCTCCGGTTTCAGCCGGTCGCCTTTTTTCTGCAAGGTGGCGATTTTTTTCTCTAGTTCGGCAAGCGGTTTCTCAAATTCCAGGTCGTAGGCCATCGTTTCCCTCTATTTGTTTGGCTACCTGTAATGCTCGACTCCCTCTGGTCCAGGGCCGCGCCTCGGCGGCGTACATCCGCAGGAGGCGAGCCAGGGTTGTGCGCAACTTGCTGCGGTGAATGATCGCGTCGATCATCCCATGCTGGAGGACAAACTCGGAGTTAACGGTTCCTTCAGGCAGTTTAATATGCATAAATTGTTCAATGACGCGTGGCCCTGCGAAGCCGATCAATGCGCCAGGCTCGGCCAGGGTGACGTCACCAAGCATGGCAAAGCTCGCAGTTACACCACCAGTGGTGGGATCGGTGAGCAAGCTGAAATAAGGAATGCCAGCGTCGCCCAGTTTTGCCAGCGCCGCGGCAGTTTTCGCCATTTGCATCAGCGCAAAGGTGCCTTCGTGCATGCGCGCACCTCCAGAGGCTGAAGCAACCAGCACTGGTATCTTTCTGGCCAATCCAAGTTCAATCGTGCGGGTGATCTTCTCACCTACGACCGAACCCATGCTGGCTCCCAGGAAGCGGAAATCCATAATTGCCAGGGCTAACGGCATGCTTTCAATCAGCGCGTGACCGCTAATGACCGCTTCGTTCAGACCCGATTTTTTCATCTCTTCCTGTAATTTATCGGGGTAGGTCTGAACCTCATCCTTCGTGCTTTTGACGAATTTCAGAGGATCGGCCGAAACCATATTGGCGTCTATTTCGACGAAGCTCTCGGGGTCAACCAGCAGTTTGATCCGTTCCTGAGCGGTCAGTTTAAAATGGTAGTTGCAGCGCAGGCAAACCTTCTGGTTCTTCTCCCATTCCCGTGCCAGCAAAATTTCCTTGCATTTGGGGCATTTGACCACCAGATTCCCTGTAGTTGGACGAGGTCGCTGAAACTCATTGGGGTTCGCTTCCCCAGCTGGTGGAACGGCTGCTTCTCTGGCCATGTACAATCTCCCTATCAGTTCTGGTCAGTCTTGCGCAAAGAGCGCAGCCACAAAACTCTGAGGATCAAACGGCGCGAGATCCTCAATCTTTTCGCCTGTTCCCACAAATTTGATGGGTACGCCCAGGTCGTCGGCTACAGCGAAGGCGAAGCCTCCTTTAGCAGTGCTATCGAGTTTTGTGATGATTACTCCGGTCAGGCCGATATCTTCCGCGAATTTGCGGGCCTGCAGAAGAGCATTCTGCCCTGTCGTGGCGTCAATCACCACCAGGAGTTCCTGGGGACCCTCTGGGAGCAATTTCTGGATCACTTTATTGATCTTTCTCAGCTCTTCCATTAAGTTGTATTTAGTATGCAAGCGCCCGGCTGTATCTACAATCAAGACATCACAGCCGCGTGTATTGGCGGCCTGAATAGAATCATAGACTACTGCGCCGGGGTCAGCGCCGGGTCCCTGGCTGATCACGGGCACGCCTATTCGTTCACCCCAGACTTTCAACTGGTCGATGGCAGCGGCGCGGAATGTATCGGCTGCGGCCAGGATTACCTTGTGTCCCTCGTTAGTCAGGCGCCAGGCCATCTTGGCAATGCTGGTAGTCTTACCGGAGCCGTTGACTCCGATGACCAGGATCACCGTCAGGGGAGATTGTTTGGCGAAGCGCAGAGGAGAAGCTGCGCCGAGTAAGGAGGTCATCTCCTCTTGCAGGGCTCTTTGAACCTGCTGAACCATGCGCATTCGCTCTTCACTGGCTCGCTCGCGCAGGCGTTCCATTAGCCACATGCTGGTAGCCGGCCCTACGTCGGCCGAGAGGAGCGCTTCCTCTAGCTCGTCCCATATCTCGTCTGTGATGGGGATTGGTTTTACTGGCTGCTTCGTTGGAGCGGTATACACGCCGAGGCCAGAATCAGCTGATCTTGCATCCGCGGTACCTGAACCACCGGTTGCGCTTTCTTCGACCGCACCGGTAAAGCGGCTGAAAAACTGACGTGTCCGGCTCAAACTCTTTTTAAAAGGATTAAAGCCTTGTTCTCCCACAGAAGCCCCTTCTGCAGGTTCCTGAGGACGCTCAGGTGGAGGCGTTGCCTCTGGCTCTTCTTTTGCTTTCTGCCCAAAGAATCGATTGAGCACGTTTATCCTGACTCTCTTTCCACAAGTACCCAGGCACAGAGTACATACTCTCGCTGCCAACTGCTCTAATACGAAAATACGAAAAATTTGTATTAAGAACAAAGAAAGAAGCTTACATGTTATTATAAAATATCGTGACAAGCCATTCTCCGGCATTCGCCGGGGGCAAACACACGTTACTCCGTCCCCAGAAAACCCTGTAGTGGCACCAGGGACGTGATGAGAGCAAACACGGAGGAGAAGGCAAAAGGCCAGTTCGTTTGCCTTTTATCCTCCTCCCTCCACTGATCTGCACCGGCTGAGAAAGTTTACCGGATATTCATTCTTTCAGAAAAAAATGAATATCCGGTAAACTTCTCTACTGCCGACTGGTGCGATAGGAGTGGAGTGACCCATCGCTAATGGGTTCATTGATAATGATATCGCCGTTACGGATTTTGATGTTGTACAGGCATGATGGGTTTGTGCAAACCCAGGCCTTGTACTCAATGGAAGCTCCCTGGCTACCGAAATCCGAAAGCGGAACCAGATCACCTTCACTACACTTGCGACACCGAGGAAATGCGTTCTCCACGAAATCGCCTCCTTCCTTCTCACGAGGGATAGTATGCGCCCACCTGACCACACAATTCTGGTGAGGTTTGGCGAGAAGTAAGCCGAGGGGGAGCCTCCGCCGCTGCATCCGCGTCCCCACAGCAGTCCTACATGGCTTCTGCCGTCGCTATCATACCATACTTTTTGTTTTCTGTCAGCAGGTTCATGAAATTTTTTTCATGGAAACGACAGGCAACATTCCGTGCAGTCAGAAGGAGCTTGCCATCCTATAAATCCTTCCGGAGACTGCTTACATTGCTAGCATAGCAGGTGCTCCAATTTCCGTCAAGCTTTCGTGGACTTCTATCCATCATTTCACTGCCCGCCTGGGGAAATTTCCGCAAACCCTGGAAATATATTCATCTCTCAGTGGCCCTGGATTGCACGCTTTCTCTAAAGATCAATACATACTTGTCGATGTTTAGAGAGGGAGTAGGGAATCCTATCAAGGCCAATCTCTCTAGCTACCGGCTTATTCCGCGCTGGGCCAGGGAAGGATCTGATTTTCTGCTCGTGGGGCGTTTTGGCATGATTATTGCTACATTTACCAGTGGAAGAACATTTCTGAACAAAAAGACAACGTCATTGTATGGGTCGTGGGGAACACCTGGCTGCCTGCGAGTTCATCAATTTGCTTTAGCGTGTTACGGTTTAGAAGGAGTTACTGGTATGGGCAAGCAAGTTGTTAAAGTGTGCGATATGGATCGTCCCTTGGACGAAGTTTCTGCCGGCGGGGGAAAGAGGAACTATGCCAGGGAGCGAGTTTCTTATACCCTGAGCGATTTATATACTGAGCCAGATGGGGGAGAGATGCTTGACGAGGAGAAGGAGGATGAGTGGGAAGAGCAGGGCGAGGAGAAGCAGCGAGGGGCGGCTGATGACGCGGTAAAACAATATTTGAAAGAGATTGGTTCGTATCCCTTGTTGACCGCAGAACAGGAGCTGGCTCTGGCTGAGCGGGTTGCGCGTGGGGATAGTGTTGCGCGCAGGAAGTTGATCGAGGCTAATTTGCGCCTGGTAGTAAGCATTGCCAAGCGTTACTCTAACCAGGGCCTGCCGCTGCTCGATATGATTCAGGAGGGCAACATTGGTCTGATGCGCGCGGCGCAGAAGTTTGATTATAAACGCGGGTTTCGTTTCAGTACCTATGCAACGTGGTGGATTCGCCAGGCGATCAGTCGGGCCATTGCCGAGCATTCCCGTACCATTCATATCCCGGTTCACGTGGTGGAGCTGATCTATAAGATCAAGCGTATCGCCCGGCGGATCTACCAGGAGCAAGGGGTCGAGGCCCTGCCTGAGCAATTGGCCGCTGAGGTTGGCCTGACGAAAGAACGGGTAGTGGAGTTGCTCAATGTCTCTGATCAGCCTATCTCCCTGGACGCGCCCATGGCTGATGACGAGCAGTACCATCTGGCCGATACGCTGGAGGATACAAGCATGATCGCGCCAGCCGACCGCGTTTCACATCAGGTGTTGCGCGATAATCTTGAGCAGGCTATGGCAATCCTTAATCCGCGAGAGCGCACAATTATCGAGATGCGCTACGGCTTGCAGGATGGGCACTATCACACGCTGGACGAAGTAAGCGCCGAGTTTAAGCTGACCCGCGAACGGATCCGCCAAATCGAAGTGAAGGCGCTGCGCAAGCTGCGCTATCCTGAACGCTATTATGGCCTGCGTGAGTTTGTGCAGGCGTAAGAAGTGTACTGAGAGCAAGACTACAGAGAAATCTTGCTCTCAGTGCTTTTTATGGGAGCTAAGAATCTCTGAGAGGCGTTGAACTATTGGTAGACTTCGTTATAGCCAACCAGCTAAAGGCGTGCGTATTGCTCTCCGGGCCGTCCCATTCTACTCTGGCGTAGAGAACGTACTCCCCTTCCTTTTCGGGTTTTTGCAGGATAAAAAATAAGCCGTGCCACGGTTCCTGATCTTCGTCGGTAAACTTCCACGTGTGCCAGGCGAGCGGGCCGCTTGCGCCTTCACCGTTCTGTATCCAGCCGCCCTTACGCAACTGCTCGCTGTAATGCCTCGCTAACACGTCCAGAGGCAGATCTGTTTTGAGAGTAGCGTTTGAGTGCCATTCGGTATCTCCGCCGCCACCGCCACCGCCGCGCTGCTGTGCACCAGCCGGGGGCACTAAGGGAGGAAGCAAATTGCGATGGCTGTGGTGTACGCGATGGCGCGGGCGCTTCTGCTGGTTACAGGGATTGCTTTCGCTGCTCAGGGTAATATCCAGGCGGATATCTGTTGCTGTTCCTTCCAATTGCATAAGCCTCAAGGTAAGTGCAGCGTTGGTAGAACTCTGGCAGAAGACGATATGGTTGTGCGGGCCGAAGCCGGAATGGACAAAACCGCCCACGTGATGCCTCATCTCGTCTTCCTGCTCGTTCCAGCCGTGGGCCGTGAGATGTTCGCGATAGAAAGCGGCTACTTCATCCGGCTTAAGGTCGCTTTCCAGTATGATCTCACTATGTGCTTCGCTGCGTGCCAGAGTTCCTAGCACACGGCTTTCTGCGGGTATGGGCACATCGATTGGAAAGTTCTCAGGAATCTTGCCGAGGAAAAGGCGTGGCTTACTCACTCGCGGATCACCCGGGAAGACGAGCAGCCGTAGGGCCAGCTTTTCCAGAAAGGTCTCTTCACCTGGGGATTGGGATTGATCTTTACTCATGGTTTTGCTCCATTTTCTTTTTGATTTCACAACTTGTGTTCAAGACGCTCTACTTCATTGCCTACGTGATAGCAGTAGAAAGAAGGAAAACTAGATATATATATATTATCTTATTGCGGCCTTGCCAATGATCGTAATACACCGACACAGAAAAAAGAACAGGGGAGGCGGGACTAGCCGCCTCTCCTGTTCTCTAGTATAGGCGCAAGTGTTACGTTCCAGCGGTGACCCCACTGGCTTGCATCTGTAGATACGCACGGATGAACGGGTCCACGTTGCCGTTCAGATAACCGTCGGTATCGCTGGTCTCGAAGTTAGTACGATGGTCCTTGACGATATTATAAGGGTGAATGGTCGTGGTACGAATCTGTGTGCCGAAATCGGCCTGCACAAACTCGCCTTTCAACTTCGCGTTTTCTTCCGCGCGCTTCTTCACTTCGAGTTCATAGAGGCGCGCCTTGAGCAGCTTCAATGCTACCTCGCGGTTCTGGATCTGCGAGCGCTCATTCTGGCAGGTCACGACAATTCCAGTAGGAATATGACGCATGCGCACTGCCGAATCGGTTTTATTGACGTGCTGGCCACCCGCACCGGTTGAGCGGTAGGTATCGATATCGAGATCCTCGGGACGAATGTTGATCTCGATGGTATCTTCGATATCGGGCATCACCTCGACTTTGGCGAAGGAGGTGTGGCGGCGATGCGCGGCGTCGAAAGGCGAGAGGCGGATCAAGCGATGGGTGCCGATCTCGGAACGCAGGTAGCCATACGCGTAGCGACCGGTGATTCCGACGGTGACGCTTTTGATGCCAGCTTCTTCACCTTCGTTGTAGTCATAGATCTCTGTGCGAAATTTATGATTCTCGGCCCAGCGCAGATACATGCGCAGCAGCATCTCGGCCCAGTCGGCGGCATCCACGCCGCCACTGCCGGCATGAATGCTTATAATGGCATTCTTCTCGTCGTGCTCGCCGCTAAGCATCAGGGAGAATTGCAGCTTCTCAACTTCTTGTTCGGTTTCGGTGAGCGACCGTGCGACCTCTGCCTGCATCTCCGCGTCCGGCTCCTCCTCTAATAATGCGGCCAGTTCGTGCAGGTCGTCCAGTTGTGCCGCAATGCCTTCCCAGGTTGTAACCTCTTCGCGTAGCGCGTTGAGGTGCTGCATATGAGCCTGAGCTTTGCGATTATCGAACCAGAAGTCTTCCGCCATGCTCTCGGCTGCTAATTTCTCGATTTCTTGTTTTTTGCTGGCCAAGTCAAAGACGCACCATAGTTTCATGGACGCGCCCTTGCAGGCGTTCGATTTGATTGGTTAGTTCACTCATGGGAGCATTGTAGCATGTTTTTGAGCGGACGACTACCCATCAATTGAGGATAACACCTGTCAACAACATCTGACCCGACTCTTTATTGAGATTCCCCGGACGAGGCAGGGACTTGATAAGCAACACACCCTGCTGACCGCTTGTCAAGTTGGCATAAGGTATTGTACCAGAATAGCTACTATCCGGGTGGACGGTTAGCGGTATGTTGATTGCCCGGCTCACGGGCGTCATGGTATGGTCAAAGAGCGTGGCAGTAGTCTGGCCATCGACCAGGGCGTTGGCGCCGCTGAACTGCAAGGGAGAATGGAGGGTCGTAGGCAGCGGCTGGTCTAGGGTACCGAAGCGGGAGATCAGCATACCTCTGGTGCGTGCGTCGGTAACAAACCAGAGACCGGCGCTATCTGACTCGATCAATTGCTTGAGCGTGACCACGAGGACGATATGAGGACTCTGCTCGGTCAGTGAAACCTCGGCTGTATCTCCTGTGCGAGAAAGGAGCTGCGCCTGCGGATCAGGGGACCATTGCAGAAGATCTTTGCTCATTTGGATGGCCGTGGTCACCGGGTCGTTCCAGGGCAATTCTTGCCCGTTATCGGCACTTTGCTGGAGAGCCTCGGCCTCAGTCTGGCTGGTCACGGGATAGAAGCCGGGGAAAGCGATTGGGACAAAATGGCCTTGTTCCCAGGCATATTCGTGATACACGTTCTGTTGAAGTGGCTGAAGAAACGGAATCACGTCTGGCGCGAGCCTGGTATCCAATGTTCGGGTGATAAAAGTATGCTCAGGCGTCAACTCGACAGCTCCCTGAATCAATCCTCGCTGGGTGAAGAGCCGGGTGAGGTGCGGCTGGTTTCCTTGCATTGAGCAGCCAAAGATATACACGTCCAGTGTGTTTTGTAATCCGTGCGTGATCACCTGAACCAGCGCGGCAGGCAAGCCACCATCCAGATCATTGACGATCTGCACGGCAGCCATCTGCTGATTTTGTGTCTGGAGGTGAACCACCCGGGGATAATCGGCCGCTTCCAGGTACTGGTTGCAAGTTATGGGCTGTTCTGGAAGAGGCCATGCGTAGACCGCGACTGCGCGCAAAATGCAGAGAATGAGCAGGCCGCCAAGCAAGAGCAGAAACGGGTGCCTTTTCAGGGCATGTGTGCGAGGTTTTCGTTTTCGTTCTCTGTACGGAATGATTTGCAATTCCTGTGCTAGCTGCTTGCTTGTTAAAAAGGGCGTCACCGTTTTCCCTCCTTGTCGAGCGATTTTTCTCTTTTTATTCTACAGGGGCACAAGAAATTCGCTCGCAGAGAGAACGATAGGATCGTTTCGGCGAAGGAAAGCGAGCAGATGGAAGTTGTCGTTGTCACTCTCTCCGTCTTTACGCTAAAGTATAGATGTGAAGCGATAGGAGAGTAGCTGCCATAATAGAGAGGGAGCATTGAGAAAAACTCTGCGAAAGGAAGGGATCTGTGAAGACGCGAGCGAAGAAGATACATTCGGAAGTGACCGAAAAGCGTTCTATGGAACACCCTCCGCGTGTTGTGGTTGTTGGTGGAGGCTTCGGAGGTCTCCAGGCCGCAAAAGCTCTGGGCAAGGCGCCGGTACGTGTGACCGTGATTGATCGCAACAACCACCATCTCTTTCAACCATTGCTGTACTGGGTAGCGACCGCCGAACTCTCTCCGGCGGATATCTCCTCGCCGATTCGCCATATTTTACGCAGGCAGAAGAATACGGAAGTTTTAATGGCGGAGGTAAGCGGTGTGGACCTGGAGGGCCATCGCGTGTTAATGGGAGAGCACGCGGTTTCATACGACTATCTGGTGCTAGCCACGGGCGCGCGGGATAACTACTTTGGGCATCCTGAGTGGAGCAGGTATGTCTCAGGGCTGAAGTCGCTTGTTGAGGCCACGACTATTCGCAATCATATTCTAGGGGCCTTTGAACGTGCTGAGATGGAGCCTGATCCTGAGAAAGTCAGAGAGTTGCTAACCTTTGTGCTGGTGGGAGCTGGTCCAACCGGCGTTGAGATGGCGGGAGCCATCGCGGAGCTCTCTCGTAGAGCGCTTGCCGGGGATTTTCGTCATATTAATCCTGCCTCTGCCCGCGTAATTCTGATCGAGGCTCTCCCGCGTATCCTGACGGCTTTCCCGGAAAAGCTGGCGAAGAAGGCGCAGCGAGCGCTGAATCAATTGGGAGTTGAGGTTAGGACGAATACGCCGGTAGAGCAGATCGATGCTGAGGGAGTACTGGTTCCCGGTGGACGTATTCGTAGTGAAACGATCATCTGGTGCGCGGGCGTGGCCGCCTCACCGGCCGGAGAGTGGTTGGGTGCTGATGTGGATCGCGGCGGGCGGGTGCGTGTTCAACCTGATTTATCGCTGCCTGGTCATCCCAACGTTTTTGTTATTGGAGACACTGCCTCCATTATGCAGCAGGGGAAGCCTCTTCCAGGGGTGGCTCCGGTTGCCATGCAGCAAGGTCGCTATGTCGCCGCGTTGATTAAGCAGCGTGTAACCGTTGGCGGAAAGGAGCACCCTTTTCGCTATGTCAATAAAGGAAATCTGGCTACTGTTGGGCGTTCCTATGCCATCGTCGATATAAAAGGGTTCAGGCTCAGTGGTTTACTGGCCTGGATGCTCTGGTTGATTATCCATATCTATTACCTGATTGGTTTTCGCAACCGCCTGATAGCGCTCTTTCAATGGGCCTGGACATACTTCACCTCTAGTCGTGGGGCACGCTTGATCACAATAAGTGGTGAAGCGCAGCTCTCGCACCTGCGGACGAAAGAAGCAGCGGAACGTTGACTTGCCCCGGCGCAATGAATATAATCCAGTCGGTGGTTAACGACTCGCAGAGCAGTCACGAGTAACATTCTTAAGATAGAGGGAAAGAGAGTTTTATGCCAAAACAATCATCGAGCAAAATTCGTTCGCTTGGCGTGCTGACCGGCGGTGGTGATGTGCCCGGACTCAATGCGGCTATCAAAGCGCTGGTCTATCGAGCTGAGCCTCTGGGAATTCGCGTGCTGGGTTTGCGCGCAGGATGGGCTGGAGTTACGTACCTGGACCGCGCGCAAAAGTATGATGATCTGCTGTTCCGTGCGGATGATCCAGCAACCTGGCGTGATCATTACGTTATGCCTCTCAATCGCCTGAATACGCGCACGATTGATCGAGAAGGGGGCACGATTTTGCAGTCCACGCGAACCAATCCGGCACGGGTGCAGGTGAAAGAGTTGCCCGAACATCTACGTCATCTTGGGGAAGGTCATAAACCCGATGAGCGTATCGATCTGACGGATGAGGTGATCAAGAATCTGCAATTTCTGGAGCTGGATGGCCTGGTAGTGATCGGCGGTGACGACACTCTCAGCTACGGTTCAGTTCTCGCCGGAAAAGGTATCCCTGTCTGGGGCATTCCCAAGACCATGGATAATGATGTACCTGGCACAGATTACTGTATTGGCTTCCAGACAGCGATTGATCGTGCAGTTGAGTTTGTCAATCGCATCCGTTCGACGGCCGAGTCGCATAGCGAAACCATTCTGTACCGCATGTTTGGCCGCGACGCTGGCTTCACCGCGCTGGAGACCGCGCTGGTAACGTGGGCTGATCGGCTGATCATTCCTGAAGCGCCCGCCGATATCGACCGTCTGGCTGAACTGGTCGCGCAGGATCGAGAGAATCCCCAGCACTACTCGTCAGTGATTCTCTCTGAGGGAGCGAACTTTGGCGTTCCGGTACCGGAGGTTGGAGAACCAGATGCCTATGGACATCGCAAAAAGGTCAATGTCGCTGAATTTCTCGCGGAGGAATTAGGCAGACGCCTGCCGGGCGTGCGGTTCCTGGCCATCGACCTGACCTATTTTCTGCGCAGCGGCGAGCCGGTGGTATATGATAAACACATGGCGATCTACTACGCCAATATGGCGATGAGCGCGGTGACAGCTGGTATGTATGATGTAATGGTAGCATACCGCGACGGGTCCTTTATCTACACCGATGTTCCTGGGAAGAACCTGCCTGCCCGGCGCGTAAACCTGGAGGATTATCATACAACTCTCTATCGCCCAAACCTCGAAAGGATTACCGGCCCTTATCAGCCGCAGCGGTAGAGTTTTTTCGTACAGAAGAAAAACGCAGCGGGAGTTGGCCAGTCCAGTTTCTTCGGCTTCTCTCGCTGCGTTTATTTCCTGGTCTCTCTATTTGCTGCTCGCTTGCCTTATGCCTTCTTCTTATCCTGGTCGGCTGCCTCGCCCGCCTTCGCCGATTCGGCGGGTGAAGGTGTACCAGATTGCGCAGTGAATGGCGAGAAAACCGGTGGCAGAACGCCCTGCTGGTACGAGCCGGGCGCGGCTGCCGCAGCGGATTCTGGGCTGGCCTCAGAAGGAGCGGAGGCTGCGTGATGGGCAGATGTATGAGATCGGGTGTGGGGCTTTTCTGCTGTGCTGGAAGCAGGTGCTGCTGGAGCAGGATCTGACTGCACAGGAGCAGCGGGAGCTGGTGCTGGTGTTTGGGATGGTGCTGGCTGAGCGGGTGGAACCGGAGGGACTGGCGGGTAAGCAGGATAGCCTGTTGGAGGAGCGTAGGGGGGATAAACAGATGGGACCGGATAGGCGGGATAGCCTGGCGGGACGGTCCCAGCGGGAGGCGCTGGTGGATAGCCCGGATAGCTGGCCGGAGCAGGGGCCACAGGAGCAGCCTGTTGGGCGTTTGCTTGTTGCGCAGCGGCATCTTCAGTAGCTTGCAAGCGCTGAAGCTCCTCGTGAACCTCTTTGAGCTGCTGTTGGTACTCAGCGATCTGATGACAGATCGCGGTAAGTTCTCCCTGGGCCAGGACCCCCTGCTGATACATGTCCATTGCTTTGGCGACTAGATTCTGCCCTTGCTGTGAGACTTTGAAGTTCAGATCCGTGACAACGTTGTGCAGATGCTGGATTTTGGCTATACGTGCGGCCTCCTGGGAAGCCTTTTCTAGACCATGCTGAATCGATTCTAAAAAACTCATCACTATACCCTCGATCTCTAAATCGACCTGTCATCGATTGGCACGATGATAGTGCTTGCCTGATAGTGCAGCATGCCTTTTCTTTTAGCCAGGCAAGCAGCTTTGTCGGCCATATTTCAATAGCGCCCTATGGTATACAAAACTGATCTCCGTAGGTTGTGCTCATTATAGCAAAGTTGATTGTCTTGTGTCGATGTATTGGCGCGATCAGCCAGCC